>NZ_JBPQTQ010000133.1:0-17402 GCF_051386415.1 Streptomyces sp. URMC 129 | reverse complement strand
ACCCCGCCCCCGGGATCCTCGACGTCAGCGGCCACCCCCGCCTGGAGGAGCTGTGCCTGGCGGCGGACGCGCTGATCACCGACTACGCGCCCGTGCTGTTCGACTACGCCAACCTCGACCGGCCGATCGTCGTCCACGCCGCGGACTGGGAGGCGTACCGGGCCGTGCACGGCGCCTACTTCGACCTGCCGGCCGTCGCGCCCGGCCCGGTCACCAGGACCGAGGAAGAGCTGCTGGCCGCCCTGGCCGGCCCCGGGCTGTGGACCGATCCGCGCTACGCCGCGCTGCGCGCCGAGTTCCGGCGGCGGTTCTGCCCCTACGACGACGGGCTCGCCGCCGAACGCGTCGTCCGCCGCTTCTTCCTCGACGGCGCCGGCGTGCCGCCCGTCGTCCCGCCCGAGGCCCGCCGTCCCGCGCCGGGAGCGGTCCTGGTACGGGCCACCGCCCCCCGCCCCCGTTCCGGACACCCCATCTACACCAGAGGTTGACCATGTCCTTCCTGATCACCGGCGGCGCCGGATACATCGGCTCTCACGTGGTGCGCGCCCTGGCCCTGGCGGGCGAACAGGTCGTCGCGTACGACGACCTCTCCACCGGCGACGCCTCGCGCGTCCCCGACGGCGTGCCGTTCGTGCAGGGCACCACCCTCGACCGGGGGCTGCTCGACCGGACCATCACCGACCACCGCGTGACCGCCGTGATCCACCTCGCGGCCAAGAAGCAGGCCGGCGAATCCATGGCGCAGCCCCTGCGCTACTACCGGGAGAACCTGCACGGCCTGCAGATCCTGCTGGAGGCGGCCCGTGGCAACCGCGTGGGCCGGTTCGTCTTCTCCTCCTCCGCCGCCGTCTACGGCACGCCGGAGACGGATCCGGTCACCGAGGACAGCCGCTGCGCCCCGGCCACCCCGTACGGCGAGACGAAGCTCGTCGGGGAGTGGCTGGTGCGCGACGCGGGCCGCGCGTACCGGATGTCGACCGCCTGCCTGCGGCACGGCAACGTGGCCGGCGCCGCCGCGCCCGAGCTGGCCGACCCCGGCGGCGAGGGCCTGATGCCCATGACGTTCGAGTACCTGTCGGCCGGGTCGCCGCCGCGGATCTTCGGCGCCGACTACCCGACGCCCGACGGGACGTGCGTGCGCGACTACGTCCACGTCGAGGACCTGGCCGAGGCCCACGTCGCGGCGGCCCGCGCCCTGGCCGAGCAGCCCGAGCCGGAGCACCTGACGCTCAACATCAGCCGCGGCGAGGGCGTTTCGGTGCGCGAGATGGTGACGCTCATCGCGCAGATCACCGGCCACGAGGACCTGGCCCCGGTGATCGCCCCGCGCCGGCCGGGCGACCCGGCCCGGGTGGTGCTCAGCCCCGAGCTGGCGGCCAAGCACCTCGGCTGGACCGCCCGCCGCGACCTGGCCGCCATGGTGACCTCGGCCTGGGCGGGCTGGCTCTGCCGCGCCACGGCCTAGCCCACGGGCGGGACGCCCGCCCCGCCGCGTCAGCGGTTGCTGCGCAGCAGTGTCCGCATCGTCCGCATCGCCACCGACAGGTTCGCCAGGTCGAAGGCGTCGGAGGACTGGATCTCCTCCAGCGTCGCCCGCGCCCGGCCCAGGATCGCGCTGCTCCGCTGCGCCCAGGCCGCGTACCGCTCCTCCGGCGTGGCCTCGGCGCCGCCCGCCGCCAGCACGTCGGCGGTGATCAACTGGTGCGCCGCGTACAGGTCCTCCCGGATCGCCGTGCGCGCCATGGACTGCCAGCGGTCGGCGCGCGGCAGCTCGCTGATGCGGTCCTTGAGGCGGGCGATGCCGAGCTGGTCGCTCAGGTGGTAGTACACCTCGGCCACGTCCAGCACGTCGTGCCCGGTGCGGTCCGCGACGGCCACGATGTCCAGCGCGGGGAAGACGGCGGAGAAGCCGGCGACCTGCGCGGCCACCTCGGCGGGCACGCCGTTGCCGGTCAGCTCGTCCAGCATCCTGCCGTACCACTCCTGGTCCAGACCGCGCAGCAGCTTCGGCAGCTCACCCCACACCTGGCCGACCCGGTCGGAGAACAGGTCGATGGTGTCGGCCAGCTTCAGCGGCTGCGGCCGGTTGTTGAGCAACCAGCGGGCGCCGCGCTCGACCAGCCGCCGCGCGTGGAGCCGGACCCGGGTGAGGACCTTGGCCTCCACCTGGTTGTCCAGCCGCTCCGCGATGTCCCAGATCTCGGCCAGGTTGAAGATGGCGCGGGACGCGGTGTGCGCCCGGACGATCTCCTCGGTCGAGGCCCCCGACTCCTCCTGCATGCGGTGCACGAAAGAGCAACCGCCGGTGTTGACCGTGTCGTTGACCAGCAGGGTGGTGATGATCTCGCGGCGCAGCGCGTGGCTCTCGATCCGCTCGGGGAACCGCTCGCGCAGCTCCGCCGGGAAGTACGCGTAGAGCAGGCGGCTGACGTAGGGGTCGTCGGGCAGCTCGGTGCCCAGCAGCTCGGCGGTGACGGTCAGCTTGACGTAGGCGAGCAGGACCGCCGACTCCGGCTGCGTCAGGCCCCGCCCGGCGGCCCGGCGCTCGTGGAACTCCTCGTCGTTGGGCAGGAATTCCAGCTCCCGGTCCAGCCTGCCGTCCTCGCTGAGCTTGCGGATGAGGCGCTGGTGGGCCTGGACGAGGCCGGGCGCGGTGGTCGCGCCGTTGGCCAGGACCACGTTCTGCGCGTAGTTGTTCCGCAGGACCAGCGCGCCGACCTCGTCGGTCATCCGCGCCAGCAGGGCGTTGCGCTGCTTGACGGTCATGTCGCCGTTGGCGACGACCGAGTTGAGCAGGATCTTGATGTTCACCTCGTGGTCGGAGGTGTCCACGCCCGCGCTGTTGTCGATGGCGTCGGTGTTGCACCGGCCGCCCGCCAGCGCGTACTCCACGCGCCCGCGCTGGGTCAGGCCGAGGTTGCCGCCCTCGCCGACGACCTTGGCGCGCAGGTCCCGGCCGTCGACGCGGATCGCGTCGTTGGCCTTGTCCCCGACGTCGGCGTGCGATTCGGCGGACGACTTCACATAGGTGCCGATGCCGCCGTTCCACAGCAGGTCGACCGGTGCCTTGAGGATCGCCTTCATCAGCTCGGCCGGGGTCAGCGACGAGCCCCTGCCGTCGAGGCCGAGCGCGGCCCGCGCCTGCGGGGTGATGACGATGGACTTGGCCGTGCGCGGATAGACGCCGCCGCCCTTGGAGATCAGGGCCTTGTCGTAGTCCGCCCAGGAGGACCGGGGCAGCGCGAACAGGCGGCGCCGCTCCGCGAACGAGACCGCCGGGTCGGGGTCCGGGTCGATGAAGATGTGCCGGTGGTCGAAGGCGGCGACCAGCCTGATGTGCTCCGACAGCAGCATCCCGTTGCCGAAGACGTCGCCGGACATGTCGCCGATCCCGGCCACCGTGAAGTCCTGCGTCTGGGTGTCGTGGCCCAGCTCCCGGAAGTGCCGCTTGACGGACTCCCAGGCGCCGCGCGCCGTGATGCCCATGCCCTTGTGGTCGTACCCGGCGGAGCCGCCGGAGGCGAAGGCGTCACCGAGCCAGAAGCCGTAGGCGGTGGCCACCTCGTTGGCGATGTCGGAGAACGTGGCGGTGCCCTTGTCGGCGGCGACCACCAGATACGTGTCGTCGCCGTCGTGCCGCACCACGCCCTTGGGCGGCACGACACGGCCGTCCACCAGGTTGTCCGTGATGTCCAGCAGGCCGGAGATGAACGTCTTGTAGCAGGCGATGCCCTCGGCCAGCCAGGCGTCGCGGTCGGCGGCCGGGTCGGGCAGCCTCTTGCCGACGAAGCCGCCCTTGGCGCCGACCGGCACGATCACCGTGTTCTTCACCTCCTGGGCCTTCACCAGGCCCAGGATCTCGGTGCGGAAGTCCTCGCGCCGGTCGGACCAGCGCAGGCCGCCGCGGGCCACCTTGCCGAACCGCAGGTGGACGCCCTCGACCCGCGGGGAGTACACCCAGATCTCGTACGCCGGGCGCGGCTCCGGCAGCTCCGGAATGGCCTTGGGCTCCAGCTTCAGCGACAGATAGCCGTGCGGCTCGCCGTCCCCGTCCCTGGCCTGGAAGAAGTTCGTCCGCAGGGTCGCCTTCACCACCGTCAGGAACGAGCGCAGGATCCGGTCCTCGTCCAGATTCGCCACGTGCTCCAGGGCGCCGTCCAGCTCCTCCAGCAGGCCGTCGACGATCTCGCGGCCGGCGCTCTGGCGCATCGGGGCGAGCCGGGCCTCGAAGAGGTTGACCAGCAGCCGGGCGGTGTGCGCGTTCTTCCTGAGGGTCGCCTCCATCGTCTCCTGGGTGAAGCGGGCGCCCGCCTGCCACAGATACTTGGCGTAGGCGCGCAGCACCATGGCCTCGCGCCAGGTGAGCCCCGCGGAGAGCACCAGCGCGTTGAACCCGTCGTTCTCCGCCGCGCCCGTCCAGGCCGCGGCGAACGCCTCCTGGAACCGGGTGCGGGCCTCCCCGAACAGGCCCCCGGCCAGGGACTCGGGAATGCGCAGCCCGAAGTCGTAGATCCAGGCGGTCGGTCCGGTGGCCGGCCGCAGCTCGTACGGCCGCTCGTCCACGACCTCCACGCCCAGGGCCTGGAGCACGGGCAGCACGGAGGAGAGCGAGACCGGCTCGCCCGTCCGGTAGATCTTGAACCGCCGCTCGCCGGGCGCCGCGTTGACCGGCTCGTACAGGCTGAGCGCGAAGTCCTCGCCGTCGTGTGGCCGCAGGCCCGCCACGTACTGCGTGTCCGCGACGGCGACGCGCGGCGCGAAGTCCGCCTTGTAGCCCTCGGGGAAGGCGTTGAGGAAGCGGTGGCCCAGCTCGGCGGCCTGCTCCTCGCCGCACTCGGCGAGCAGCGCCTCGGCGAAGCCGTCGGTCCAGGAGCGGGACGCCTCCGCGAGCCTGGCCTCGATCCGCTCCACGTCGGCCTCGGTCAGCTCCGGCAGCTCGGTGCCGGGCTCCACGCGGATGACGAAGTGCAGCCGGGAGAGCACCGATTCGGTGTTCCACACGGTGAAGTCGACGCTGGTGCCGTCCAGTTCCTCCGCGAGGATGTCGATCAACCGCAGCCGCACGGACGTCGTGTACCGGTCGCGCGGCAGGTAGACGAGCGCCGAGTAGTACCGGCCGTACTCCTCCTGCCGCAGGAACAGCCGCAGCCGCCGCCGCTCCTGCAGGTACAGCACCGAGGTGGCGATGCTGCTGAGGGTCTCCACGCCGGTCTGGAACAGCTCGTCGCGCGGATAGGTCTCCATGATCTGGAGCAGGTCCCGGCCGCTGTGGCTGTTCGGCGCGAACTTGGCGCCCGCCAGCACCTCGGCCACCTTCTGCCGGATGACCGGGATGCGGCGGACGGACTCGGTGTAGGCGGCGGCGGAGAACAGGCCGAGGAAGCGGCGCTCCCCGATGACCTTGCCGTCCGCGTCGAACTGCTTGACGCCGATGTAGTCCAGATAGGACCTGCGGTGGACGGTGGACCGGCTGTTGGCCTTGGTGAGGATCAGCAGCCGCGGCTCACGGGCCTTGGCCCGGGCCGACGGCGAGAGCCGGATGAACGCGGCGGAGGCGGCCGGGTGCGCGGCGTCCGGGGCCTGCGGGGGGTCGGCGCGCAGGATGCCGAGGCCGGTGCCGGGCACGGCGCGCAGCACGTCGCGCTCGCCGCCGTTGTCCTCGCGGGTCAGCCGGTACTCCCGGTACCCCAGGAAGGTGAAGTGGTCGGCGGCGAGCCAGCGCAGCAGCTCCCCGGCCTCCTCGACGTCCTCCGGCCGGATCACCTCCGCCAGCGGCTCGGTGGCCAGGCCCTCCGCGATCCGCAGCGCGGTGCCGCGCATCTTCTGCCAGTCCTCGACGGACTCGCGCACGTCGGTCAGGACCCGGCGCAGATTCTTCTCGATGCCCTTCAGGTCCTCGCGGTCGGTCTCGCGGTCGATCTCGACGTGGATGAAGGACTCCACGACCGCGTCGTCCGGCAGGTCCTCGTCGGTGTCGGAGGCGTCGAGCACCTCCAGCAGCCGCCCGGCGACGTCGCGCCGGACGACGATCTGCGGGTGGATGACGAGGTGGATGCCACGCCCCTGGCGGGACAGCTCGTTGGTCACCGAGTCGACCAGGAAGGGCATGTCGTCGGTGATGACCTCGACCACGGTGTGGGTGCAGGTCCAGCCCATCTCCTCGACCGTCGGCGTGTGGACGCGCACGTTGGCGGTGCCCTGCGGCCGGTGGGCGGCCAGCCTCAGGTGCGCGGAGGCGGCCCCGTAGAGGTCGACCGGATCGCGCTCGGTGAGATCCTCGGGGGCGATGTAGAGGTAGTAGCGCTGGAGGTACGCCCGGAGGGCGGCGGCGTCCATGCCGTGCGGGAGCTGCTGCCCCCCGGCCCCGCCGTGCTCCGCTACCCGGGCGGCCTGTTTGAGAAGTTCAGCCTTGGCTTCGTCCAGCTTGGTGTGCATGTCCTCTGGCTCCTGTCGCGCGCCGTTGCGTGACGTCGAGAAACGGTCACCGGGCAGCGCTCGATCTCATGGATGGGGTGCTCCCGGCAGATCGGACCAGTGGCGGATCTGGCCCGGGTCAACACCGGGTGCCGAGGGGAGGCGGCGCTGCCTCCGGCCGGGACTCCAGCCGATATCGCACTGATCACGGAAGCAAGGCTATCGTCCCGCCTCCCGCCGGGACCCCGCCACCGGGCGAAATCGGGCGCCGCCCCCCGGCGCGCCCGGAGCCCGCCCGGACGACCCGCCCCGGCGCGCCCCCTCACCTGCCGCGTCGCACCAGCTCCTGGGCCACCACCACGGCCTCCGCGAGGCTGTCCACCACGGGGACCCCGGCGCTCAGCAGGCTGCGCCGGCTGTGCGACCCGCCCGTGTAGAGCACGGCGTGCGCGCCCGCGTGGGCCGCCGCCCTGGCGTCGTCGGTCGCGTCGCCGATGATCACCACGCGCTCCGGGTCCATGCCCTCGACCAGCCCGGACAGCGCCGTGACGTGGCGGGCCATCTGCTCGGCCTTGCCCGTCACGACGCCGACCCCGGTGTTCCCGTCGACGCGGAGGAAGTGCTTGTCGATCCCGAGCCGGGACACCCACGGCAGCAGCCGGTCGTGCGCCGCGAGGGAGCAGAGCGACTGCGTGCGCCCGGCCGCCACCCACTCGGCCAGCAGGGCCGCCGCCCCCTCGGCGAGGCCGGCCGCGTCGGCCCGCGCGAAGTAGTGCCGGTGGAACGTGCTGTCCATGACGGCCCACTCCTCGTCCGTGGGCAGCCGGCCGAGCAGCCGCTGGTAGAAGAGGGGGATCGGCACGCAGTACAGCTCCCGGTACCGCTCCAGCGTGATCGGCGGTATCCCCACCTCGGCGAACGACGCGTTGGTCGCCTCGATCACCACGTCGATGTCGTGGAGCAGCGTGCCGTTCCAGTCCCAGACGATGTGCGCCGGGCCGGCGGTGGGGATCGGAGAAGCCATGGCACAGACGGTACGGGCAGGCACTGACACTCCGGCAGCGATTTATCCGCGCGACGCCGGGCGCCGGGCGCCGGGCCCCCGGGGGCCGCACGGTGTCAGACCAGGCGGTCGATCTCCTGCACGCCGTACCAGAGAAGCTCGTGATCGGCCGCGCCGTCGACCGTGAACTGCGCGTCGTCGTCCCCCGCGTCCGCCGCGCCGACGGCCCCGGCCGCCGCCGCCACGTCCGCCTCGGCGTCGGCGCCGTCCACGTGGACGGCCGCCATCTTCGCCAGCGGCACCGCCTCGGTCAGCCGCACCTCGCCCAGCGCGTCGGGCTCCAGCGCCCGGTCCGGGTCCGCGACCGCGCTCCGGTCCGGCACGTCGGCCGCCACCACGACCCGGCGCCTGGGCGCCGCGGGATCGGCGGCGAGCAGCCGCAGCGAGGCCAGGGCCGCCCGGCTGAGCGCGGCGTACTCCAACTCCTCCTGGCTGCCCGAGAGATACCACTCGCGCAGTGCGGGGGTGACGGCGTAGGCGGTCAGCGGCGCCGGTCCGGCCTGCCCGGTCCGGTGCAGCTCGGCGAGCCAGGACAGGGTGAGCGGAAGGTAGACGCGCATGAACGGCCGCTTTCTCGACGAACGTCGCCCCGCGGCGGGCGGTGCCCGGAAAACGCCGCCGGGCCGTGAGCGCGCTCACTGTACCAGGGCACCGAACGCCGCCCCGCCCGCCGGGGACGCCGCTTGCCGCAACGTGATCGTCCCGCTACACTCCGCGCTAGTTACCAGTCAGTAGCATCCTTCTTGCCGGGGGTGGCCCCACACCATGAGGACCAGCGACCGCGGCCCCGGCCGGACCGCACCGCCACGCAGGACCGCACCGCCGGGCCGGGCCGACACGCGCCGCCCGGCCCGGACCCTGCCGGTGGGCCCCGCCCACCGGCCACAGGACTGGTTCGCCCACCGGCTGCTGCTGGTGCTCAGCGGCCAGCGCCCCGTTCAGCTCCTGCTCGGCCACACCGCGGCCACCGCCTACGAGCAGCTCGGCCGGATCGCCCCGCACGCCCCGCTCCGCCCGCCGCCGGGCGGCCCCGCGCCCGTGCTGCGCGGCGTCGGGACCTGCCGCCCGAGCGCCGACGCCATCGAGGCGTTCGCCCGCGTCGCCACCGGGGACCGCACCCGGGCCGTGGCCTTCCGCCTGGAACGCCGCCCCGACGGCCGCTGGCAGTGCGCCGCCGTCGAGCTGGACACGGTCCCCTGACCCGGCACACGCGTGAGGGGCCGGCCCCACCGGAGCCGGCCCCTCACCCGCGTCACGCGCTCACTTCTTGCGGCGACGGCCGCCCTTCTGGGCCTTCCGGCGCTCCGCGCGGGTCATCCCGGCCTGTGCCTGCTCGCCCTCGGCGCCCTCGGCGGCGGTGAAGTCGCCCTCCACGACGCCGCCCTGGCCGCCGGCGCCGTCCACGGTCGGCGCCGAGAAGTGCAGCCGGTCCGCGCGCTTGGGCGCCTCCAGGCCCTTGGCCAGGATCGCCGGCGCCGCGCCCCGGGCCGCCCCCGCGGGCACCGCCTCCTGCGGCTCGCCGGGCGCGGCGGGCTGCACGGGCACCTGCTCGACCTTCCGCTCCACCTGGACCTCCAGGTTGAACAGGTAGCCGACGGACTCCTCCTTGATCCCCTCCATCATCGCGGTGAACATGTCGAAGCCCTCGCGCTGGAACTCCACCACCGGGTCGCGCTGCGCCATCGCGCGCAGCCCGATGCCGTCCTGCAGGTAGTCCATCTCGTACAGGTGCTCACGCCACTTGCGGTCCAGCACCGACAGCACCACGCGGCGCTCCAGCTCCCGCATCACCTCGGAGCCCAGCTCCTCCTCGCGGCGGGCGTACTGGCGGTGGATGTCCTCCTTGACGGACTCGGCGATGAACTCGGGGGTCAGCCCCTCCCGGCCACCGGCCTCCTCCTCCAGCTCCTCGACGGTGATCCGGACCGGGTAGAGCTGCTTGAACGCGCCCCACAGCCGCTCCATGTCCCATTCCTCGGCGAAGCCCTCGACCGTCTCGGCCCGCACGTACGCCTCGATCGTGTCGTCCATGAAGAACTGCACCTGCTCGTGCAGGTCCTCGCCCGCGAGCACCCGGGCGCGCTCGCTGTAGATGACCTCGCGCTGCCGGTTGAGGACCTCGTCGTACTTCAGGACGTTCTTGCGGATCTCGAAGTTCTGCTGCTCGACCTGGCCCTGGGCGGACGCGATGGCGCGGGTGACCATCTTGTTCTCGATCGGCACGTCGTCGGGGACGTTGGCCATGGACATCACGCGCTCGACCATCTGCGCCTTGAACAGCCGCATCAGGTCGTCGCCGAGCGAGAGGTAGAAGCGGGACTCGCCCGGGTCGCCCTGGCGTCCGGAACGGCCGCGGAGCTGGTTGTCGATGCGGCGCGACTCGTGCCGCTCGGTGCCCAGCACGTACAGCCCGCCCAGCGCCTTGACCTCCTCGAACTCCGCCTCGACCGCCTTCTCGGCGCGGGCCAGCGCGTCCGGCAGGGCGGCGGCCCAGTCCTCGGGGTTCTCCACCGGGTCCAGGCCCTTGCGGCGCAGCTCCTCCTCGGCGATGTCGTCCGGGTTCCCGCCGAGCTTGATGTCGGTGCCGCGGCCGGCCATGTTGGTCGCCACGGTGACGGCGCCCTTGCGGCCCGCCTTGGCGACGATCTGCGCCTCGCGCTCGTGGTTCTTCGCGTTGAGCACCTCGTGCCGGACGCCGCGCTTGTTGAGCTGCTGCGACAGATACTCCGACTTCTCCACCGAGGTGGTGCCGACCAGGACCGGCTGGCCCTTCTCGTGCTTCTCGACGATGTCGTCCACGACCGCCGCGAACTTGGCGACCTCGGTGCGGTAGATCAGGTCGGAGCGGTCCTTGCGGGCCATCGGGCGGTGCGTCGGGATGGGGACCACGCCGAGCTTGTAGATCTGGTGGAACTCGGCGGCCTCGGTCATCGCCGTACCGGTCATGCCGGCGAGCTTGTCGTAGAGGCGGAAATAATTCTGAAGGGTGATCTTGGCGAGCGTCTGGTTCTCGTCCTTGATCTTCACCCCTTCCTTCGCCTCGATCGCCTGGTGCATGCCCTCGTTGTAGCGGCGGCCGGGCAGGATGCGGCCGGTGTGCTCGTCCACGATCACGACCTCGCCGTCCATGACGACGTAGTCCTTGTCGCGCTTGTAGAGCTCCTTGGCCTTGATCGCGTTGTTCAGGTAGCCGACGAGCGGGGTGTTCACCGACTCGTACAGGTTGTCGATACCGAGCCAGTCCTCGACCTTGGTGACGCCCGCGTCGTGGATCGCGACGGTCCGCTTCTTCTCGTCCACGTCGTAGTCGCCGGTCTCGGGCACGCCCCGGGTCGGCACGGCCGCCTCGCCCGGCTCCAGGCGCTCCACGAGCTTGGCGAAGTCCGCGTACCACTTGGTGGCCTGGTCGGCGGGGCCGGAGATGATCAGCGGCGTCCGCGCCTCGTCGATGAGGATCGAGTCCACCTCGTCCACGACCGCGAAGTAGTGCCCGCGCTGCACCAGTTCCTCTTTGGACCAGGCCATGTTGTCGCGCAGGTAGTCGAAGCCGAACTCGTTGTTCGTGCCGTAGGTGATGTCGCACGCGTACTGCTGACGGCGCTTGGACGGCGGCATGCCCGAGGAGATGCAGCCGACCGAGAGCCCCAGGAAACGGTGGACGCGGCCCATCCACTCCGAGTCGCGCTGCGCCAGGTAGTCGTTGGTGGTGATGAGGTGAACGCCGTTGCCCGCCAGCGCGTTGAGATACGCGGGCAGGGTGCCGACCAGGGTCTTGCCCTCACCGGTCTTCATCTCCGCCACGTAACCCGTGTGCAGCGCCGCGCCGCCCATGAGCTGCACGTCGTAATGGCGCTGGCCCAGCACGCGCTTGGCCGCCTCGCGGACCGTGGCGAACGCCTCCGGCAGCAGGTCGTCCAGGGTCTCCCCGTCGGCCAGCCGCTCCCGGTACTCGTCGGTGAGCGCCCGCAGCTCCGCGTCGGACAGGTCCACGAAGTCCTCTTCGATGGAGTTCACCTGCTTGGCGACGCGCTGAAGCCTGCGCAGGATCTTGCCTTCGCCTGCACGCATGATCTTGTCGAAGACGGACACGAGGGCTGGTCTCCTTGCCGGTCGGGCCTGGCGCGGGTATCGATTGCGCGGGCACAGCGAGATGGCCCCGCCGCACCGGCCATGGTATGCGAGCGCCGGGACGAGTGTCAGTGCTCGGCTCTACGATCGCCCGCATGACTGCCGCTGTTCTCGAACTGTCCTCCGACGAGGCCCGGCGCCTCGCGCTGCGCGCGCAGGGGCTGCTCGGCGCGCCCGACCGGGCGGCCGGGGTGCGCGGTGTGCTGCGGCGCCTCGGCGCGGTCCAGCTCGACACGATCTCGGTGCTCGCCCGCTCCCACGAGCTGCTGCCGTACGCGCGGCTGGGCGCGGTGGGCAGGCCGGCGGTGGAGGCGGCGTTCTGGTCGGGCGGCCACGCCTTCGAGTACTGGTCGCACGCCGCGTGCGTGCTGCCCATCGAGGAGTGGCCGCTGTTCGCCTTCCGCCGCCGGGCGTACCAGGCGCGCGGCGTGTGGCACCACGAGGTGTCCCCGGGGGCGTACGCGTCGGTGCTCGCCCGGCTGACGTCCGAGGGGCCGCTGACGGCGACGGAGCTGGGCGGCTCGAAGAACGGCGGGCCCTGGTGGGACTGGAGCGAGGCCAAGGTCGCGGTCGAACGGGCGCTGGCCAGGGGCGAGGTGGTGTGCGTCGAGCGGCGCGGCTGGAAGCGGGTGTACGACCTGGCCGAGCGCGCGGTGCCGGAGAAGCTGTTCCACGACGAGGTGGACGACGACGAGTGCGTGCGCCGGCTGGTGGCGCGGGCGGGTGCCGCGATGGGCGTGGCCACCCAGGCGGACCTGGCGGACTACCACCGGCTGACGGGCGCGCAGGTGGAGCGGGTGGTGCGGGACACCGGCCTGGTGGAGGTGGAGGTCGCCGGCTGGGGCCCGGCGGAGGGGCGGACCGGGCGGCACCGCGCCTGGGCGGACCCGGCGGCCCTGGCGTCCCCGCCGCGCGGGCGGCACCGCACGACGCTGCTCTCGCCGTTCGACTCGCTGATCTGGGACCGGCCGCGCACCGAGCGGATCTTCGGCTTCACGCACCGGCTGGAGGCGTATGTGCCCAGGCCCAGGCGGATATACGGGTATTTCTCGATGCCGCTGCTGTCCGGCGGGAAGCTGCTGGGCCGCGTCGACCCGGCCCGCGAGGGCAGCACGCTGGTCGCCCGGCACGCGGCGTTCGAGGGCCCGCCGGCGCGGGCGGCGAAGGCGATACCGGCGATGGCCCAGGCCCTGGCCGAGGCCGCGAGCTGGGTGGGCTGCGCGAACGTGCGGGTGGAGCGGACGACCCCGCCCGAGCTGCACGCCGCCCTGTCGGCCGCCGTGCGCTCCTGAGGGCCGCCGAGCGCCGGGCTAGCCGGATTCCAGGTCGAGGATCTTCTCGCGCATCGCGTAGACCACGGCCTCCATCCGGGAGTGGAGCTGGAGCTTCTCCAGGATGTTGCGCACGTGGTTCTTCACCGTGTTCTCGCTGATGAAGAGCTCCTTGGCGATGTCCCGGTTGTTCCGGCCGGTGGCGACCAGCTTCAGCACCTCCAGCTCCCGGTCGGTCAGCCGCGGGGCCGGGACCAGGCGGCGCTCGTCGGTGCGCTGGATCAGCGACTTGAACTCGGTGAGGAGCTTGGCGGCCATCGACGGGCTGATCTGCGACTGCCCGTCGGCCACGGCCCGGATCGCCGCGGTGACCTCGTCCGTGGAGATCTCCTTCAGCAGATAGCCGGTGGCGCCGGCCTTGATGGCGTCGTAGAGGTCGGCCTCCTCGTCACTGATCGTCAGCATGATGATCCGCGCGCTGGGGGCCACCTCCTTGATGGAGGTGCACGCCTCGATCCCGCCGCGGCGCGGCATCCGCACGTCCATCAGCACGATGTCGGGCAGCAGGTCGGCGGCCTTCTCCACGGCCTCGGCGCCGTCCCCGGCCTCCCCGACGACCTCGATGTCCTCCTCCTGGGCGAGCACGATCTCCAGCCCGCGCCGGAACAGCTCGTGGTCGTCGACCACCAGCACCCGGATCGGCTCCCGCTGCTCCCGTGACGGGCCGGACGGAACGGCGCGGGCCTCGCCGCGCGCGCCCCGGGACATCGTGGGCCCGAAAGTGTCCACCATCGTCGTTCCCCCTGCCGGTCGGTACGCGCCTGCCACAATCGGCAACCCCATGATTCCATGGCGACACCCCTGGCCAGATCCTGTGATCCGGCCCGGGGTGCCTGTCCGGGTGCCTGTCTGGGCGGCTCAGCCGCCGAGCGTGCCTCCCGCCTCCTCGGGCGCCACCTCGGCGAACGGATCGGTCTCCAGGTGGATCACCCCGTAGTCGTAGGCGTGCCGCCGGTAGACGACGCTGGGCTGCTTGGTGTCGGAGTCGACGAACAGGTAGAAGTCGTGCCCGACCAGCTCCATCTCGTACAGCGCCTGCCCGAGCGTCATCGGCGCCGCCTTGTGGGTCTTCTCCCGGACCACCAGCGGCCCGTCGCCCTCGACGACGACCGAGCCCAGCCGCCGGACGGGCGGCGCATCGTCCTCGGCCGGCGCGGCCGGCGCGAAGC
Organism: Streptomyces sp. URMC 129; assembly: GCF_051386415.1. Classification (NCBI taxonomy): domain Bacteria; kingdom Bacillati; phylum Actinomycetota; class Actinomycetes; order Kitasatosporales; family Streptomycetaceae; genus Streptomyces; species Streptomyces sp. URMC 129. The sequence continues at coordinate 3,297 of NZ_JBPQTQ010000133.1, read as the reverse complement.
CGCCGTTGAGCGGCGCCGCCTCGCGCACCACCGCCGCGACCTCGCTGGCCGGGATGCGGTCACGTCCCCGACGGCAGCGGCGCTTGTCGTGCTGCCTGCGCAGCCGGGACTCCAGCTTCTCCACCGCGAGGTCCAGGGCGGCGTAGGGGTCCGCCGCGGCGGCCTCCGCCCGCACCACCGGACCGCGGTGACGCAGCGTGATCTCGACCCGGTCGGAACGGTCTGCCTGCCGGGGGTTGTGCTCCTTGGACAACTCCACGTCCAGGCTGGTCACCTTGCCGTCGATCCTCTGGATCTTGTCCAGCTTCAGCTTCTCGGCCACGTGCCGCCGGAATCGCTCCGGCACCTCGGTCTTGCGGCCCTTGACGACGATGTCCACGCAGAACTCCGTTCCCGGGCGCCCCCTCCGCCGTCACCGGCGGCGCGCGCCCTTGGTGCACTGGAACCGGAAGTGCCGGTGTACGCGGCACCCTTCCGGCGTTACATCGGGGGTACGACTTCACCTCCTTCTCCCCCGGGAGGAAGATCACCACCCCACCGATTTCGCGGCGGGGACCTTCGAGGCCGAACCCTGCCCCGGGTTCTCGGTCGATATCCACTTGTACCGGCGTGGCGTATGGGCTGCCTGGTACCGAACGTACCTCCGGCACCGGCCGTCCGGCACCCTTACCGGCCCGTAGATCCGTGCGTCAGGTCCACCCGATAGGAGGACCCGCCACGACGGCAGCGCCGACCGGCCGCCCGCCGGCGGAACGCACCGCCCGCGCCGCCTCCGCCAGCGAGGCCCCGGTGGTCAGCACGTCGTCCACCAGGAGCACGGGATCGCCCGCCGCCAGCCCGCCCGGCCGCACCACCAGCGCGCCCGCGAGGTTCGCCGCCCGCTGCCCGGCCGTCAGCCCCGACTGGTCGGCGACGCGGCGCCGCTGCCGCAGCGCCGGCCGCACCCGCACCGCCAGCCCCTCCCGCCGCAGCCACCCGGCCGCGGCAAGCGCGATCCTGCGCACCGGATCGTGCCCGCGCCCGGCCACCGCCGGGCGCGAGGACGGCACCGGGACCAGGCTGAGCAGCCGGTCCTCCGCCGCCGCGGCGGCGGACGCGGCCCGCACGCCGACGGCCAGCGCCCGGCCCAGCGGCCCGGCCAGCGACAGCACGCCGCGCTCCTTGTGGGCCAGCAGCACGGCACGCGCCTCGTCGGCGTACGCCACCGCCGCGTACACGGGCGGCAGGCCCTCGGGCTCGGGCACCGGCCGCACCCGGACGGCCGGCCCGGCGCTCAGCAGCGTCCGGCAGGCCGCGCACAGCACGGTCCGCGCCCCGCCGCAGCCGGCGCAGGCGGTCGGAAGCACCAGGGAGCCGATCTCCCGCCACCATCCCCGCATGGCACCCACCGTGACGGAACGGGCGGCGCACCGCCAACTCCACACAGGGGAATTTCGGCCATCAGCCGGGATAGACGGGGGCGAATCCCCCCTTCGCGTCGGCCACGAGCTTCCACTGGGCGTCGTCCTGGAGCCGCGCGATGTCGTCACCCGTCTGCGCCAGCAGCGGCTGCCGCTCGTCCTCCGCCGCCGCCACCGCGGTCACATCGTTGAGCCCCGGAACGGAGGGCGCGTTCAGCGGGGAGCCGTCCGTCGCGACGTAGTGCAGCTGCTCGACACCGTTCTCCGGGCGCCCCACGACCACCAGCCGGCTGCCACCGGCCCAGGACGCCGCCGCCACGTCCTCCATCTCCGGCGCCACCGGCCGCAGCGCCTCCACCGAGACCACCACGCCCGCGCCGTCGGCCCGGGTCCGCTCCACCCGGCCGAGCTGCAGCGTCGTATGCCCGTCGCCGCTGACCAGCATCGCGATCCGCACCCCGTCCGAGGCCACCCGGACCGCCTCGATCCGCTGCCCCTCGCCCAGACCGGCGACGGCCACCTCCTGCGGCTCCCCGACGCCGCCCGGCAGCCGCAGCAGCCGCGGCCCGTCCGGGTCGCGGTCCGCCACCCACAGGTCGCCCAGGCCGTCCCAGCTCGGCGCGCTCAGCCCCGCCTGCTCGCCCCCGGACTCGCTGGTGAGGACCGTCCGCAGCTCCGCGTCGTCCTCGTACGTCGACGCGACGTACAGCGCGGACCCGCTCGCGCTGACGCCCGCGCCGCGCTGCTCGTCGCGGCTGACCGCCACGCTCCGCAGCTCGGCGGCCGGCTCCCCCAGCGGGCCGCGCACCGGCCGCGGCGGGCTCTCGTCGTCCACCACGGACACCAGCCGCCCGTCCTCGTCCAGGAAGTACGCGCGCGCCACCTCGCCCTCGGACAGGCCCGGCGTGTGCCCGTCCGCCTCGGCCCGGCTGATGGTGCACAGTTGTGCCCCCTCCTCGTCCAGGAGCAGCGCCTCCGTCAGCGTCTGGGAGGCCACCTCCCGCACGGTCTGCAGCAGCTGTGTCGCCATCAGCTCGCAGCGGTGGCCGGCCAGGTCGTCCGGCACCCCCTCCAGCCGCAGGGTCAGCGTGCCGGAGTCGTTGATCGCCGCTCCGCCGGCCAGGCCGGTGTCCTCGGGGAACGCCGTGGTCACCACCGGGTCGTGCCACGCGCTCGGCCCGTCGAGCAGCGCCCGGACCGCGTCCCCGACCGGATCGATCCGGCGCCGCACATAGACCGGATCCGGCACCAGCACCTCGACGCCGTCCACCGTCCGCGACGCCTCGGCGCCGAGGTCGGCGTAGTAGTACGTGTCGACGGAGCGGTAGATCCGGCGGAAGTCGGCGTCGCTCATCACCAGGCCGTCCGGCAGCGCGTCGATCCGCCACTCGCCCTCGACCTTCCGCAGGTCGAACGTGCCCCGGTACGCGCCCGCCTGCGGCGTGTACACGTGCGCGTCGTCCACCGTGGCCAGCCGGGCGCCGTTCAGCTCCACGCGCGAGTCCTCACCGCGCGGGCTGCTCAGGCCGAGCCCCGACGACAGCACGGTGATGCCGGCGAACGGGTCCCACGAGTCGGCCCGCTCCGGCGTCAGGTACTGCCGGGCCGTCTCGAACTCCTCGTCGTCGCTGGTGACGGCCTCCAGGAAGCCCCGCACGATCTGCTGCGGCAGCGCGCCGTCCTGCGGCGCGACCCCGTAGACCCGCACCAGCGACTCGCTGTCGGGCCGTTCCTCGGAGTCGACCCGCTGCACCGGGCCGCTGCCCGGCATCGAGGCGCAGCCGCTCAGCAGCAGCGCGCCCGCCAGCAGGAACAGCCCCCACCGGCGGCCCTGCCCACGCCCACGTCCCCGGCCGGGCCCGCGCCCCCGCCGATCAGGAATTGAGACGGCGGCCGA
>NZ_JBPQTQ010000132.1:0-17673 GCF_051386415.1 Streptomyces sp. URMC 129 | reverse complement strand
ACCCCGGACGTGCCCCAGGGCCCTCGGGGCCACGTCCGGGGTGCTTCCGCCCGTGGCCCGGTGTGGGGGCTTTTCTTGGGACGCGTCCGCCGGTTCGGGTTTCTTCCCGCTCGCCCGGGGTGGGGGTGGGGCTATTCCCGCCCGTGTGGCCCGGTGTGTGGTGGCTGTCCGTGCGGCTCGGGGTGCGTGTTTCTCCGCGGACGGGCTTGCTGGTTCGGGTTTCTTCCCGCTCGTCCGGGGAGGGCGGACCGCCTGCCGCCGTGCCACGTGGTGGTGGGGTGCTCCCGCCCGTGTGGCCCGGTGTGGCGGGTCCCCGCCCACGGGGTGGGCGGGGGGAGTCCGGTCGTCAGTCGTCGGTGTCGTCGTCCGAGCCGTCGTTCGTGTCTTCGGCCGTGTCGTCCGCGGTGTCGTCGTTCTGCTCCTGCTCCTGCTCCTGCTCCCGTGACGTGATCTCGCCCGAGGCCGGGTCGATCGTCAGCTCGTGCTCCCGGCCGTCGTCGTCGCGGAGTTCCAGTTCCCAGCGGCCGTCGTCCAGCGTTGCCTCGCGGATGGTCGCGGAGGTCTCCTCCTCCGCCAGGGCGATCGCCCGTGCCGCGTCGATCTCGGGCGTCTCGACCGCACTGTCGTCGTCGCCGTCGTCGTCATCGTTCTCCACGCGGCTGGTCAGCACCTCCGTGCCGTCCGCGCTGATCCGGACCGTGTGCCAGTCGCCGTCGTCGCCGAGAACCTCGATCTCCCAGCCGTCGCCGCGCTCGATCTCCGTCACCACGCCCGGGGTGTCGGCCAGCGCCGTCGCCAGGGCCGCGTCCGCCGGGGCGGCCTCGGTCTCGGCCCCGGCCTCGGTCTCGATCTCGGCCGCCACCGGGGTCGTGTCGTCGGGGGCGTCGTCCGAGCCGAGTGCCGCGTTCGCCACCGTTCCGCCGGTGACGACGGCCGCGACTGCCGCGATGGCGATGATGACCTTGCGCTTCATGAGGGGTCCTCCCGTCGTGTGCCAACGACACCGACCATCGCCCACCGATGCTGAAGCGGACCTGAAGCAACCTGAAGGCTTCTTCAGGAACGGTTTGCCAAGCTGGGCCCCATGCGCGTGCTGATCGTGGAGGACGAGAAACGGCTCGCCCGGTCGCTGGCCCAGGGGCTGACGGCCGAGGGCTTCGCCGTCGACGTGGTGCACACCGGCACCGACGGGCTGCACCGGGCCTCCGAGGGGGACTACGACCTGCTCATCCTCGACATCATGCTCCCCGGCATGAACGGCTACCGGGTCTGCGCCGCCCTGCGCGCCGCCGGGAACGAGACGCCGATCCTCATGCTCACCGCCAAGGACGGCGAGTACGACGAGGCCGAGGGGCTGGACACCGGCGCCGACGACTACCTCACCAAGCCGTTCTCCTACGTCGTCCTCGTCGCCCGCGTCCGCGCGCTGCTGCGGCGGCGCGGCCGGGGTGCCGCGCCGGAGCTGCGGGTCGGGGATCTCGCCGTGGACCGGGCCGCCCGGCGGGTCACCCGGGCCGGGGCCGATGTGGCGCTGACCGCCAAGGAGTTCGCCGTGCTGGAGCACCTCGCCACCCGGGCCGGGGAGGTCGTCTCCAAGGCGGAGATCCTGGAGCACAGCTGGGACTTCGCCTACGACGGCGACCCCAACATCGTCGAGGTCTACATCAGCGCGCTGCGCCGCAAGCTCGGCCCCGGTCTCATCGTGACCGTGCGCGGCGCCGGATACCGGCTGGTGGCCGCCCATGGGTAGCGTCCGCGCCCGCGCCGCGCTCGGCGCCACCGCCGTCGTCGCGGTGGCGCTGGTGGCGGCGGGGCTGCTGATGCTGATGACGCTCCGCACCAGCCTGGACGACCAGGTGGAGCTCCAGGCCGAGGTGACCGCCCGCGACGTCGCCGCCCGCCTGGCCACCGACACCGACTTCGCCGGACTCGACCTCGACGCCGCCCACCCCGTGCAGGTCGAGGACCGCGACGGCCTGGTGCGGGCGGTGAGCGAGGACCTGGAGGCGATCTCCGGCACCGGCAACCCCGGGGTCGTCCCGGAGAGTCCGGCCCCCCGGCCACCGGGCGATCCGGGCGGCGGGGACGACGACGATGACGACGACGGCGGGGACGACGGCGGCGACGACGGGGGAACGGCCCTGGCGCCCGGCGAGATCGGCGACGTCGGGAACCCCCGCACCGGCAGCGCCGTCGTGGACGGCCAGCAGGCCGACTACCTGTTCGTCACCGTCGAGGTGACCACGTTCCGCGGCGAGGAGGCCGTCGTCCACGCCGGGGCGCCGCTGAGCGTGGAGCGGGCCGCGCTGGACAGCGTCCGCACCTCGATGGTCGTGGGCGTGCCGCTGCTGCTGGCCGTCGTCGCCCTCGTCACCTGGCTGGTGACCCGCCGCGCGCTCGGTCCGGTGGAGGGCATCCGCCGCGAGATGGCCGCGATCACCCGCTCCCAGGACCTGTCCCGCCGGGTGCCGGAACCGGCCTCCCGCGACGAGGTCGGCCGCCTGGCCAGGACCACCAACGAGACGCTCGCCGCCCTGGAGTCCTCGGTCGAACGGCAGCGGCGCTTCGTCGCCGACGCCTCCCACGAGCTGCGCAGCCCCATCGCCAGCCTCCGCACCCAGCTGGAGGTCGGCGCCGCGCACCCCGCGCTGCTCGACGTGCCCGGCGCCGTCCAGGACACGATCCGGCTCCAGGGCCTCGCCGCCGATCTGCTGCTGCTGGCCCGCCTCGACGCCGGGGAGCGCCCGCAGGAGGGCGACGTGGACCTGGCCGCGCTGGTGGCGGAGGAGGTGGCCCAGCGGACCGGCGACCGGCATCCGGTGCGGCTCACGGCGCCCGGGGGCGAGGGGCTGAACGTGACCGGTTCGCGCGGCCAGCTCGCGCGCGTGCTGGGCAATCTGCTGGACAACGCCCAGCGCCACGCCGCCGGGACGGTGCGCGTCTCGCTCCGCCGCGACGGGGCGGTGGCCGTCGTGGAGGTGGCGGACGACGGGGCGGGCGTGCCGGCGGCGGACCGGGAGCGGATCTTCGAGCGGTTCGTGCGGCTGGACGACGCGCGCAGCCGGGACGAGGGCGGCGCGGGGCTGGGGCTGGCGATCGCCCGCGACGTGGCCGGACGGCACGGCGGAACGCTCACCGTGCGTGACGCTCCGGAGGGCGGCGCCCTGTTCGTGCTGAGCCTGCCGGTGGCGGCGCCCGTCAGGGACGCCCGCGCCTGACGCGCAGGTGGTCCGCGACGGGGGCCAGGGACCGCCGCAGCCGGGCCAGGTCGTCGGCCGACAGCAGGTCGACGAAGTGGCGGCGCACCGACTCCACGTGGTGCGGGGCGACTTCCCGCATCGTGGCCCAGCCGTGCTCGGTCAGCACGGCGAACAGGCCCCGCTTGTCGGAGTCGCAGTTCTCCCGCCGCACCAGACCGGCCCGTTCCATCCGCGTGATCTGGTGGGACAGCCGGCTCTTGGACTGGAGGGTGGCCGCCGCCAGATCGCTCATCCGCATCCGGTGCTCCTCGGACTCGGAGAGGTTGACGAGGATCTCGTAGTCGTTCATGGTCAGTCCGAACGGCTGGAGATCCCGCTCCAACTGGTGCATGAGCAGCCTGCTGACGTCGAGATGCGTACGCCAGGCGCGCTGCTCGTCGTCGGTGAGCCAGCGGGTGCCCGTTTCGGTCTCCATGCGGTGAACTTTAACGAACGGCGGGGACCCACCCCGAAGGCGAGCGGCTGCTGCTGCGACAATGGCAGCGCTTGTGCATCCGTTCACATGGCCGTGCCTGGTGTCCAGGCCCTCTCTCCAGGAAGTCGCATCCGATGGACCTCAAGACCGCCTCCGCCCTGCGCAGGCTCCGCCTGGTGTCCGCTCCCGAAGCGGTCTCCTTCCTCCTGCTGCTGGTGTGTTCCGTGCTGAAGCGGACCACCGAGTTCGACGCCGTGCCCGTGATGGGCATGGTGCACGGCCTGCTCTTCATCGCCTACGTGCTGTTCTGGGCCGACGCCTGGAACCGGGCCAAGTGGCCGCTGAAGACGGCGGGCTGGTACCTGCTGATGTGCCTGGTGCCCCTCGGCGGCTTCTTCGCCGAGCGCCGCCTGCGCCAGGCCCAGGACGCCGCCGTGATCGCGGCGCGCGCCCGCCGCGAGGGCGTCGTCAACGCCTGACCGCGCGCGGGCGGCCCGGCGCCGGACGACGGACGGCGGACGGCCGACGACGGACGACGCCGGGCCGCCCCGGCCGACCCGGACCAGCGCCGGGGATCAATGACGGAAACGGCTCAGCCCGCGTGCTGACCAGCCGGTAGGGTCGCAGGCGTGCCGAAACCGCTCAGCCTCCCGTTCGACCCGATCGCCCGCGCCGACGACCTGTGGAAGCAGCGCTGGGGATCGGCGCCCTCCATGGCCGCGATCACCTCGATCATGCGGGCCCACCAGATCCTGCTCGCCGAGGTCGACGCGATCGTCAAGCCGTACGGGCTGACGTTCGCGCGGTACGAGGCGCTGGTGCTGCTGACCTTCAGCCGGGCCGGCGAGCTGCCCATGTCCAAGATCGGTGAGCGGCTGATGGTCCACCCCACCTCCGTCACCAACACCGTGGACCGGCTGGTCCGCTCCGGACTGGTCACCAAGCGCCCCAACCCCAACGACGGGCGCGGCACCCTGGCCTCCATCACCGACGAGGGCCGCACGGTCTGCGACGCGGCCACCCGCGACCTGATGGCGGCGGACTTCGGCCTCGGGGTCTACGACGCGGAGGAGTGCCGCGAGATCTTCGCGCTGCTGCGCCCGCTGCGGGTGGCGGCCCGCGACTTCGAGGCGGCGGGACCCGGGGAAGATCGCCCCGAATGACCCGTTAGGCTCTTCGGCATGAAGCGGAGTGTGCTCACGCGGTACCGCGTCATGGCCTACCTCACGGCCGTGATGCTGCTGGTCCTTTGCACCTGCATGATCTTCAAGTACGGCTTCGACACGGGCGAGGACGTGACCCTCGTCGTCTCGCAGGTCCACGGGCTGCTGTACATCGTCTACCTGATCTGCGCCTTCGACCTGGGCCAGAAGGCCCGCTGGTCGTTCGGGAAGCTGCTGTGGGTGCTGGTCGCGGGGACGATCCCGTTCGCGGCGTTCGTCGTGGAGCGGAGAATCGCCGCCGAGACGCTGCCCCTGGTCGCGGCGGAGGACGAGGCCGAGCCCGTCGGGGCCTGACGGCCCGGCCACCCGGCAGACGCGCCACCCGGCGTCACCACATCACCCCCGGGGGTCCTCCGGGGGTTCTTCACTCGACAGTTACTAGGAAGTCCTAGTAAATTGGCGGTCATGGACGCTGACCCCATCACCGCGGGCCGTCGCCGCTGGCAGGCCCGCTTCGACGCGGCCCACACCCGGGACGCCGACTTCACGACGCTCTCCGGTGACCCCGTCGAGCCCGTCTACGGCCCCCGCCCCGGCGACCGGTACGAGGGCTTCGAGCGCATCGGCTGGCCCGGTGAGTTCCCCTTCACCCGCGGCCTGCACCCCACGGGGTACCGCGGCCGGGCGTGGACCATCCGCCAGTTCGCCGGCTTCGGCACCGCGGAGCAGACCAACGAGCGGTACCGGATGCTCCTCGCCGCGGGCGGCGGCGGCCTCTCCGTGGCCTTCGACATGCCCACCCTGATGGGGCGGGACTCCGACGACCCGCGCTCGGCGGGCGAGGTGGGCCACTGCGGCGTCGCCGTCGACTCCGCCGCCGACATGGACGTCCTCTTCCGGGGGATCCCGCTCGGCGACGTCACCACCTCGATGACCATCAGCGGCCCCGCCGTCCCCGTCTTCTGCATGTACCTGGTGGCCGCCGAGCGGCAGGGCGTCGACACCAAGGTGCTCGACGGCACGCTCCAGACGGACATCTTCAAGGAGTACATCGCGCAGAAGGAGTGGCTCTTCGCCCCCGAGCCGCACCTGCGCCTCATCGGGGACCTCATGGAGTTCTGCGCCGAGCGCGTTCCCGCCTACAAGCCGCTGTCCGTCTCCGGGTACCACATCAGGGAGGCCGGGGCCACGGCCGCCCAGGAGCTGGCGTACACGCTCGCCGACGGCTTCGGGTACGTGGAGCTGGGCCTCTCCCGCGGCCTGGACGTCAACGCGTTCGCCCCCGGCCTGTCGTTCTTCTTCGACGCCCACATCGACTTCTTCGAGGAGATCGCCAAGTTCCGCGCCGCGCGCCGCATCTGGGCCCGCTGGCTGCGCGACGTGTACGGCGCCACCAGCGAGCGCGCGCAGTGGCTGCGCTTCCACACCCAGACCGCCGGCGTCTCGCTCACCGCCCAGCAGCCCTACAACAACGTGGTGCGCACCGCCGTCGAGGCCCTCGCCGCCGTCCTCGGCGGCACCAACTCCCTGCACACCAACGCCCTGGACGAGACGCTGGCCCTGCCCAGCGAGCGCGCCGCGGAGATCGCGCTGCGCACCCAGCAGGTGCTGATGGAGGAGACCGGCGTCGCCTCCGTGGCGGACCCGCTCGGCGGCTCCTGGTATGTCGAGCAGCTCACCGACCGGATCGAGGCCGAGGCCGAGAAGATCTTCGCGCAGATCCTCGAACGCGGCCGGCGCGCGGTGCCCACCGGGGAACACCCCATCGGCCCGGTCACCTCGGGGCTGCTGAGCGGCATCGAGGACGGCTGGTTCACCGCGGAGATCGCCGAGTCCGCCTTCCGCTACCAGCGGGCGCTGGAGAAGGGCGAGAAGCGCGTCGTCGGCGTCAACGTCCACACCGGCTCCGTCACCGGTGACCTGGAGATCCTGCGCGTCGGCCACGAGGTGGAGCGCGACCAGGTCAGGACGCTCGCCGCCCGCCGGGCCGCCCGCGACGACGCGGCGGTGCGGGCGGCGCTGGCCGGGCTGCTGGACGCCGCCCGCTCCGGGCGGAACATGATCGAGCCCATGCTCGACGCCGCCCGCGCCGAGGCCACCCTCGGCGAGATCTGCGGCGTGCTGCGCGACGAGTGGGGCACGTACACGGAGCCGCCGACGTTCTAGCCGCGCGCCCTCGGTGGCCTCTCCCGCGCCCGCCGCGCCGATGGCTGTAGAGGGCACGGATGCCGGTCCGCCGGACGCGCCCGTGAAGGTGGCGGGTGCGCGTACCGGAACGGCTTCCGGAGGGGGGAGACTGGTCCCATGCAGCCACGCAACATGTCCATGAGCGGAGCCGTCGACCTCTCCGCGGTGAAGGCGGCCGCGGAGGCCAAGCAGAAGGCGGAACAGGCCCGCGCGCAGCGTGCGGCCCAGGCGGCGGGCGCTCCGCAGGCGGGCGCCGCCGCGGTGCGGCTCGTGATCGACGTCGACGAGGCGGGCTTCGAGCAGGAGGTGCTCCAGCGGAGCACCGAGGTGCCCGTCGTCATCGACTTCTGGGCCGAGTGGTGCCAGCCGTGCAAGCAGCTCAGCCCCGTGCTGGAGCGGCTGGCCGAGGAGTACGCCGGCCGGTTCGTGCTCGCCAAGATCGACGTCGACGCCAACCAGATGCTCTTCCAGCAGTTCGGTGTCCAGGGCATCCCCGCCGTCTTCGCGGTGATCGCCGGGCAGGCACTGCCCCTGTTCCAGGGCGCCGCGCCCGAGCCGCAGGTCCGCCAGGTGCTCGATCAGCTCATCCAGGCCGCCGAGCAGCGCTTCGGCATCGTCGGGACGCCGGTCGACCCCGAGGCCGCCGCCGCGGCCGGCCAGGCGCCCGCCGCGCCCGTGCCCCCGGCCAACCCCACGCTGGCCGCGGCGCACGCCGCGCTCGACGCGGGCGACCTCGGCGGGGCCGTGCAGGCGTACCGCAACGTGCTGGCCGACGAGCCGGCGAACGCCGAGGCGAAGCTCGGTCTGGCCCAGGCCGAGCTGCTGGGCCGGGTCCAGGACATGGACCCCGAGCGGGTACGCAAGGAGGCGGCGGACCGGCCCGACGACGTCGCGGCGCAGCTCGCCGTCGCCGACCTCGACCTGGTCGGCGGTCATGTGGAGGACGCGTTCGGGCGTCTGGTGAACACCGTGCGGCGGACGGCCGGGGAGGACCGCGACACGGCCCGTGTCCGGCTGCTGGAGCTGTTCGAGGTGGTCGGTAGTGAGGATCCGCGCGTGATCGCGGCCCGGAGCGCGCTCGCGCGTGTGCTCTTCTGAGTATCCGGACCCTCATACGCTCACTCGCGGCCGCGTTTTACCAAAAGTTGGTAAACGCGGCCGCTGTCACTCTCCGTAAAGGGGAGTGGAGGTTTCGCGGAGGTTACGTCCGATTAGTGGTCGTGTGTACACCCCGGGAGTGTGTGCACCCGGTGAGGAAAGGGGGGCATTTCCCCTTGATCATCCACACGACTATTACTCGCAAGTAACGAACCCCTTGTGTCATCCCGTGAGATGGACCACGATCGGCAAGCCGACGGAGCCACGCGTCGGCCTCGGACCAGGGGGGTTCCCGCCGGCGGTGGGACCTGGTCCGCGTCGAGCCGCGCATCACCCGCGGACAGTGGCTGTCACCGGGGTGCGGCCTTGGTGACAACGCGCTTCTCCTCTCCCGGCGTCCGCCACGCGCACACGACGATCGGCGGGCCGTGGGGAGATGTTCGTCCGAGAAGGAGGAAAGTCATGGAGTCACAGGCTCGCGGCGGTACCAGATGGCGGCGATTCGGGCTGGTCATGGTGCCGAGCGTGGCCGCCACCGCAGCCATAGGCGTCGCTCTCGCCCAGGGTGCGCTCGCCGCTTCGTTCAGCGTGTCAGGGCAGGAGTTCAAGGTCACGGCGGCGACGCTCAACGGCGAGGGGCTCGTTCAGTACGGCTCGTTCGTCGACCCGCCCGGCAAGAACGCCCAGCCGGTCGTGGTCTCGGCGTTCGACAGCGCGGAGATCACGGATCTCTGCCAGTCCGTCGTCATCCCCGGTATTCCGGTGATCGGGGACGTCACCCTCAAGATCGCCGCCGGCACGGATCCGGACAACCCGGTGACGGCCGAGAACCTCTTCATCGATCTCACCCAGCTCGACACCGACGCCACGTTCACCAACATCGACATCGGCGTCAGCGTGGACAGCACCAGGGAGAACGAGGTCGGCCCCGACCCTCAGGGGCCGTACCTGCCCGGGTCGTTCGCGCAGCAGGCGGACCACGCCTACCTCGAGAACGTCGAGCAGACCGCGTGGGCCACCTCCGCGGGCACCTTCAAGCTCAGCGATCTTCACCTGAGCCTGCACCGCGGCAAGAACGAGTGCTTCTGACGGCTTGACCCGGACCTGGGGCGGAGCGGTGTCCGCCGCTTTGTCCCAGGTGCGGGCGAGCGCCGCCTCGCCGCCGCGTCCCGCCACTGAACCCGCTCCACCAGGGGAGTACGTGCCGTGAGCACCAACACCGCAGAACCGTCCCAGATGTCGCTCTTCACCCGGGGACGCCTCGCGTTCCGCAATTTCAGATGGCGGCGACCGTTCTGGGCCGGGCTGTTCACCATGATCGCCGGGCTGCCGATCGCGTGGTTCCCGTACCGGGGCGTCACCTTCGGTGATCTGACGATCCGCATGGCGACCACCGCGGGCGCCGGGTCGATGGTCATCGGGGCGCTGCTGGTGATCCTCGGGCTGACCATGTGGTTCCAGCCGCACGTGCGGATCTTCGCCGGTGCGGCGGCGATCCTGCTGGCCCTGGTCTCCCTGATCGTCTCCAACTTCGGTGGCTTCTTCATGGGGTTCCTCGCCGCGCTGATCGGCGGGGCGCTGAGCGTGGCGTGGGTGCCGGGAGAGGAATCGGCCGAGGCGGAGGACGACACAGGGGACCGGGAGCCGCCGGTGTCCGCCCCCGGCGCCGGCAGCGCGCCGGGCGGCTTCCAGGGGGCCGCACCGGGTCTGGGGAAGGACCCGGGGAAGGGGAAGCAACGTGCCGAGTGAAGAGATAGCCACGGGAGCGGCGTCTCCGGACGAGAGGGCGGCACGGCACGCCGCCCCGCGCAGATCGGTGCTGGACCGCCTGCGCATGCCCGTGGGGAAGGCGATCGCCCTGGCGGCGATGCCGTCGGCCGCCGTGCTGGGGGTGGGGTTCACCTCCCCGCTGGCCAAGGCCGATCCGCAGGGGGACAGTCCGTTCGGGGGCACGTCCTGCGTCGAGATGCGGGACAGCGGCGGAGAGGAGGAGCCCGCCGCCGCGGAGGCGGAGGCGGAGGAGACCGGGGCGGCGGCCCCGGCACCGGAGGAGGAGTCGGCCGCTGAGGAGACCGACCGGTCCGGGGAGCCGGAAGGGTCGGAGGAGTCCGGGGAGCCGGAGGAGGAGACTCCGGAGATCGCCGCCGAGGACACCGCCGGGACGCGGCGGCCCGAGGAGGAGGCCGCCGAGGAGGAGGCGAGCGCCGAGACACGGCCCGAGGAGGAGACCAACCCGCTCGACCCGCTGGGGCTCGGGCAGGGGCTGAAGGACCTGGGGACCGGCCTGCTCGACCTGCTCACGCCCGACCAGGGCACCGGGAACGGCGAGGACGGCGACGACGGTGGCGAGGGGGACACGACACCGGCCGAGCCCACCGAGCCGGAGGTGCCGACCGAACCGGAGCAGCCGACCGAGCCGGAGGTGCCGGAGCAGCCGGAGGAGCCCACCGAACCGGAAGAGCCGGAGTCGTCCGGGGATCCCGGGGAGCCGACGGAACCCGAGGATGACGCGGGTAGCACCGACGAGGCGGAGCACGCGGACCCGGCGGAGAACGCCGAGAGCACCGAGAGCGCCGACCCTGCCGTCGCGGCCGGGGACGAGGCCACCGGGGACGGGACCCCCGAGCAGCCCGAGGCCACCGGCGGGGAACCGGCGGCCGAGGCCACCGAAGCGCCCGAGGCCACCGGCGAGGAGGGCGCGGAGCCCTTCCCCTGTCCGGAGGAGCGGCAGGTCGCCGGCACCGACGAGCAGACCCCGTACGCGGTCCCGGACCAGCCCTGGTACCTGGAGGCCACGGCGCTCACCCTGCGGGGCCTCGACTACCACGGCGTCGTCAACATCACCACGGAGAACGGCACCGTCAAGCAGGCCCTGAAGTTCACCGCCGACGAGGTGGACATCCTCGACCTGCACCAGATCGTGGAGGGGGAGGGCGTCTACAACCACGTCGCGACCGACCCCGGCTCGACCTCGACGTTCCGCGACGGCACGGTGACCATGTACACCGAGCGCCTGCAGGGGAACCTGTACGGGGTCATCCCGATCGTCTTCGACCCCGAGCACGAGCCGCCCCTGGACCTCCCGCTCGCCGTCTTCACCGATGTCCACGTCACGCAGGCCGCCCAGTTCGGCGGCACCCTGACCCTGCGGGGCATGGACACCTACTTCTCGACCCAGGGCCCGTCGTCCACCGGCTGACCACCGGATCGACACCACGCCGCCGGGCCCAGTGGCTCCGTTCCCGCGGGGTCGCTGGGCGCCGTCGGCCAGGTGCTCCCGCAGGCTGCGCCCTCGGGGGCCGGGGGAGTCCCGGGGGCCCGTCGTCCACCGGAGGGACCGCGTCACGCCGGGCCCGTGGCTCCCCGCTCTCGTCAGACCCCGTGGCCGCCCAGGTGGTGGACGCGCACCATGTTGGTCGTGCCCGCCACGCCGGGCGGGGAGCCGGCCGTGATGAGCATGGTGTCGCCGGGCGCGAAGCGGTTCAGCTTCGACAGCTCGGCGTCCACCAGCTCCACCATCTCGTCGGTGTGGTTCACGTGCGGCACCACGAACGTCTCCACGCCCCAGCTCAGCGTGAGCTGGTTGGCGGTGGCCGGTTCGGACGTGAACGCCAGGATCGGCTGCACCGCCCGGTAGCGCGACAGGCGCCGGGCGGTGTCGCCGGACTTGGTGAACGCCACCAGCGCCTTGCCGTCGAGGAAGTCCGCCATCTCGGCGGCGGCCCGCGCCACCGAACCGCCCTGCGTGCGCGGCTTCTTGCCCGGCACCAGCGGCTGGAGGCCGCGCGACAGCAGCTCCTTCTCGGCGGCCACCACGATCTTCGACATCGTCTTGACCGTCTCCAGCGGATACCGGCCGACCGAGGACTCCGCCGACAGCATCACCGCGTCGGCGCCGTCCAGGATCGCGTTGGCCACGTCGGACGCCTCGGCGCGCGTCGGGCGGGAGTTGGTGATCATCGACTCCATCATCTGGGTCGCCACGATCACCGGCTTGGCGTTCCTGCGGCACATCTCGATCAGCCGCTTCTGCACCATCGGCACCCGCTCCAGCGGGTATTCGACGGCCAGGTCGCCGCGCGCCACCATCACGCCGTCGAAGGCGAGGACGACCTGCTCCATGTTGTCCACCGCCTGCGGCTTCTCGACCTTGGCGATGACCGGCACCCGGCGGCCCACCCGGTCCATCACGCGGTGCACGTCGCGCACGTCGTTGGCGTCCCGCACGAAGGACAGCGCCACCATGTCGACGCCGAGCCGCAGCGCGAACTCCAGGTCCTCGATGTCCTTCTCGGACAGCGCGGGCACGTTCACGGCGACGCCGGGCAGGTTGATGCCCTTGTGGTCGGAGATCACGCCGCCCTCGATGACGATCGTCCGCACCCGGGGGCCGTCCACCTCGGTGACCTGGAGGGACACGTTGCCGTCGTTGATCAGGATCGTCTCGCCCTTGGCGACGTCGCCCGGCAGGCCCTTGTAGGTGGTGCCGCAGATCGACCGGTCGCCCGCCACGTCCTCGGTGGTGATGGTGAACTCGTCGCCGCGCTTGAGCTCCACCGGGCCCGCCGCGAAGGTCTCCAGCCGGATCTTCGGCCCCTGGAGATCGGCCAGCACGCCCACCGCGACGCCGCACTCCTCGCTCGCCTTCCGCAGGCGGTGGTAGCGCTCCTCGTGCTCGGCGTGCGTGCCGTGGCTGAAGTTGAAACGGGCAACGTTCATTCCCGCCTCGATCAGGGCCTTGAGCTGTTCGAAGGAATCGACGGCGGGGCCGAGCGTGCAGACGATTTTGGAACGGCGCATGGTGGCGATCCTATCGATTTGTTCCGAGGCGGAATAATTGACGGTCTCAGGGTAGCGAAACGAGCGGATCTCAGCGCCCGATCAGCGCGAAAGCCTGGGTCGCGATCTCCAGTTCCTCGTCCGTGGGCACCACGGCGACAGCGACCCGAGCGTACTGCGGGGAGATCAGCCGAGGCCCGTGCGTACGCGCGGAGTTCAGCCGTTCGTCGACTTCCGGGCCCAGCCCCGACAGCCCCGCGACAGCCGCCGCCCGCACCGGCGCGGCGTTCTCCCCGACGCCCGCGGTGAACGCGATCGCGTCCACCCGGCCGAGCACCGCGGTGTAGGCGCCGATGTACTTCTTCAGCCGGTGGATGTAGATGTCGAACGCCAGCCGCGCCTCCTCGTCGCCCTCGTCCACGCGGCGGAGGATCTCCCGCATGTCGTTGTCCCCGCACAGGCCGGCCAGCCCCGAGCGCTGGTTGAGCAGCGCGTCGATGTCCGCCACCGGCATGCCGGCGACCCGCGACAGGTGGAAGACCACCGCCGGATCGATGTCACCGGACCGGGTACCCATCACGAGCCCCTCCAAGGGGGTCAGGCCCATCGACGTCTCCACGCACCGCCCGCCCGCCACCGCCGAGGCGGAGGCGCCGTTGCCCAGGTGCAGCACGATGACGTTGACGTCGGCCGGGTCCCGGCCCAGCAGTTCGGCCGTGCGGCGCGCGACGTACGCGTGCGAGGTGCCGTGGAAGCCGTACCGGCGGATCCGGTGCTCGTCGGCGGTCCTGACGTCGATCGCGTACCGCGCGGCGTGCTCCGGGAGGGTGGCGTGGAACGCCGTGTCGAACACCGCGACCTGCGGCACGCGCGGGTTGAGCCGCCGCGCGGTCCTGATCCCGGCCAGGTTCGCCGGGTTGTGCAGCGGTGCCAGCGGCACCAGCCGCTCGATCTCGGCCAGCACCGCGTCGTCCACCACGGTCGGCTCGGTGAACCGCCGGCCGCCGTGCACCACCCGGTGCCCGACCGCCGCCAGCTCCGGCGAGTCCAGCCCGAGGCCGTCCGCCGCCAGTTCCCCGGCCGCCGCGCTCAGCGCCGCGCCGTGGTCCGGCACCCGGGCCTCCCGCTCGCGGCGCTCGCCGCCCGCGGGGGTGTGCACCAGGCGGCCGGAGCGCTCACCGATCCGCTCCACCAGGCCGGTGGCGAGGCGGCTGGTGTCCGCCATGTCGAGGAGCTGGTACTTCACCGAGGAGGAGCCGGAGTTGAGCACCAGCACCCGCGTCGCCCGCGTCACGTTCCGCCTCCTTGCCGTGGAGCCTGTGGGGTCTGTAGGGCCTGTTGGGCCTGGATCGCGGTGATCGCGACCGTGTTGACGATGTCCTGCACCAGCGCGCCGCGCGACAGGTCGTTGACCGGCTTGCGCAGGCCCTGGAGCACCGGGCCGACCGCGATCGCGCCGGCCGACCGCTGCACGGCCTTGTACGTGTTGTTGCCGGTGTTGAGATCGGGGAAGACGAGCACCGTCGCCCGCCCGGCCACCTCCGAGCCCGGCAGCTTCGTCGCCGCCACCGACGGCTCCACCGCCGCGTCGTACTGGATCGGGCCCTCGACCTTGAGGTCCGGACGCAGCCGCCGCACCAGCTCCGTCGCCTCCCGTACCTTCTCGACGTCCGCGCCCGCGCCCGAGGTGCCCGTCGAGTACGACAGCATCGCGATCCTCGGCTCCACCCCGAACTGGGCGGCGGTGGCGGCCGACTGGATGGCGATGTCCGCCAACTGGGCCGCGTCCGGGTCGGGGTTGACCGCGCAGTCGCCGTACACCAGCACCTTGTCGGCCAGGCACATGAAGAAGACGGAGGAGACGATCGACGCGTCCGGCCTGGTCCTGATCACCTCGAACGCGGGCCTGATCGTCGCCGCCGTCGAGTGCGCCGCGCCCGACACCATGCCGTCGGCCAGGCCCTCCGCGACCATCAGCGTCCCGAAGTACGACACGTCCGCCACGATGTCGTGGGCCAGCTCGTAGGTGACGCCCTTGTGCGCCCGCAGCCCCGCGTACATCTCCGCGAACCGCTCGCGCAGCGGCGACGTCACCGGGTCCACGATCCGCACCGAGGCCGCCTCGCCCTGGTCCGGGGACCGCAGCTCGATGCCCAGATCGGCCGCCTTCTTCCGGACGACCGCCTCGTCGCCGAGCAGCGTCAGCTCGCACACGTTGCGCCGCAGCAGCACCTCCGCCGCGCGCAGCACCCGCTCCTCGGTGCCCTCCGGCAGCACCACGTGGCGGCGGTCGGCGCGCGAGCGCTCGATCAGCTCGTGCTCGAACATCATCGGCGTGACGCGGTCGCCGCGCGTCAGCGAGATCCGCCGGGTCAGCTCCGCCGTGTCGACGTGCGTCTCGAACAGGCCGAGCGCGATCTCCGCCTTGCGCGGCGTGGCGGCGGTCAGCCTGCCCTCCAGCCCGGACAGCTCGGTCGCGGTGGGGAACGAGCCCCCGGCCACCGACAGCACCGGGGTACCGGGAGCCAGCCTGGCGGCCAGCGCCATCGTCTCCCGGCCCGGGTGCTCGCCCAGCGTCAGCAGCACCCCGGCGATCGGCGGCGCCCCGGCGGAGTGCGCGGCCAGCGCCCCGACGACCAGGTCGGCCCGGTCGCCCGGGGTGATCACCAGGCAGCTGTCGGTCAGCGCGGTCAGGAACGTCGGCAGCATCGCGCCCCCGAAGACGAAGTCGCGCACGTCGCGCGCCAGGCCCGTGCCGTCGCCCTGGAGCACCCGCGCGCCCAGCGCGTCCACGACCTGCGCGACGGTCGGCGCGGCGAGCGCGGGGTCCTCGGGCAGCGCGTACACCGGCACCGGCAGGTGGCCCGCCAGGTGGCGGACGGCCCGCACGGCGTCGCCGTCCGCGACCCGGTTGGCGATCATGGCGACGACCTCGCAGCCGAGCGAGGCGAAGGCGTGGTGGGCGTTGCGCACCTCGGCGACGAGCGCTTCGGCGCCCTGGCCGAGGCCCGGCACCACGGCCAGGACGCCCGCGCCGAACTCGTTGGCCAGCCGCGCGTTGAGCGTCAGCTCCGCCGGGAGCTGGGTGTCGGCGTAGTCGGTGCCCAGGACCAGGACCACCGGGTAGTCGCGGGCGACCGCGTGGTAGCGGTCCACCAGGCGGGTCACCAGTTCGTCCATGCCCCGCTCGGCCTGGAGCGCCGCCGCCTCCGCGTAGCCCATGCCGCGGGCACCCTCGGGCGGCTGGGCCAGGCGGTACCGGCTCCGGAGCAGGTCCAGCACCGGATCCGGCCCCTCGTGGACCAGCGGGCGGAACAGCCCCACCCGGTCCACCTGCCGGGTCAGCAGCTCCATCACCCCGAGCTCGACCACCTGCCGGCCGTCGCCGCGGCCGATCCCGGCCACGTACACGCTGCGCGTCACGCCGTTTCCCGTCCCCTCCACGAGCTTGGCCGCCGGAAGCGGGGGCAACATCCCATGTGGCCTGCCTCTCCTCCGACCGTACCCGCGTCCAGGGGCAGGGCGCGCGCCGGGTGCGGCCCGAGCCGTTCGAACGACACCGCACGTCGTGACACAATTCGGGCGGCCGCGAGGAAGCGACCACCACCCTCACCCACCCTCACCGTCCGTTCCCCAGTTTCGACAGCGAGCAGGAGAGCAATCGCATGCGCATCGGAGTTCTCACCGCGGGCGGCGACTGCCCCGGTCTGAACGCAGTGATCCGGTCGGTCGTGCACCGCGCGGTGGTGGACCGCGGCGACCAGGTGATCGGTTTCGAAGACGGATTCAAGGGTCTGCTGGAGGGCAGGTATCGCGAGCTGGACATCAACGCGGTCAGCGGCATCCTGGCGCGCGGCGGCACCATTCTGGGCTCCAGCCGCCTGGAGCGGCACCGGCTGCGCGAGGCGTGCGACAACGCCGAGGCGTTCCGGCGCGAGCTGAGCCTCGACGCGCTCATCCCGATCGGCGGCGAGGGCACGCTGACCGCCGCCCGGATGCTGTCGGACGCGGGGATCCCCGTGGTGGGCGTGCCCAAGACGATCGACAACGACATCTCGGCCACCGACCGCACCTTCGGCTTCGACACGGCCGTGGGCGTGGCGACGGAGGCCATCGACCGGCTGAAGACCACGGCCGAGTCGCACCAGCGGGTGATGGTCGTCGAGGTGATGGGCCGGCACGCGGGCTGGATCGCGCTGGAGGCCGGGATGGCGGGCGGCGCGCACGGCATCTGCATCCCGGAGCGGCCGTTCCAGGTGGACGACCTGTGCAAGATGATCGAGGAGCGGTTCGCGCGGGGGAAGAAGTTCGCGGTGATCTGCGTCGCCGAGGGCGCCCGCCCGGCCGAGGGCTCGATGCCGTACGAGCGCGGCGAGATCGACCCGTACGGCCACGAGCGGTTCACCGGCATCGGCAACCGGCTGGCGAACGAGCTGGAGCACCGCCTCGGCAAGGAGGCCCGCGCGATGATCCTGGGCCACATCCAGCGCGGCGGCACCCCGACGGCCTACGACCGGGTGCTGGCCACGCGCTTCGGCTGGCACGCGGTGGAGGCGGCGCACCGCGGCGAGTTCGGCAGGATGACGGCGCTGCGCGGCACGGAGATCGTGATGACGCCGCTGGCGACGGCGACGATGGAGCTGAAGCGGGTCCCGCAGTACCGGATGGACGAGACCGAAGCGGTTTTCTGAGACCGCCCGGGCATCCCACAGGATGACACCGGGCGGCCCGGGGGGGGGGCCCGGGGTGAGCCTGGATGAGGCACTGGTCG
>NZ_JBPQTQ010000131.1:0-18085 GCF_051386415.1 Streptomyces sp. URMC 129 | reverse complement strand
GTGGGGGACGCCGTCGGGACCGGGGCGTGGCCCGATGTGCGGCGGCGTGTCGCGCGGTTGCTGGGGCGGGGCGACGAGCGGCGCGAGCGCGACGAGTTGGCGCGGCTGGACCGGGCGGCGGCCGAGTTCGCCGCGGCGGAGCCCGGGGACGAGGCGGAGCGGGTGCGGTTCGGCCTGCGGGCGGTGTGGCGGACGCGGTTCGAGACGCTGCTGGAGGATCAGGCCGGGGACCGGGAGCGTGCCGAAGTCGGCGCGTTGATCCGGGACTTGGCGGCGCCGGATCCGGGCGGTGGGGGTGTGGACATCCGCGCCGACCGGGGTTCGATCGCGGCGGGTGTGGTCACCGGGGGCGCGTACGTCGGCCCCCCTCGGAAGCCGGCTCCGTCCCGGGGCTGAACGGACCGGCTTCTGACAGCCCCCCTCAACTCCCGGTGCATCCGGGCGGATTGTCCGTGCAGGCCAGTGACCGGGGCATCGCGGTCGGCCGTGCCGAGCACGTCACGTACCAGGTGGCGCCGTCGCCCGGGGTGGCGTGGCCGCAGCGGATCGGTGTCATTCCCGAGCAGGCGAGCTGCTTCCAGCACCGGGGCGCGGTCGACGCCCTGGACGCCGCCGTCGCGCGGGGCGGTACGGCCGTGCTGTGCCAGGTGCTGTCCGGCACGGGCGGCGTGGGGAAGACGCAGCTCGCCGCGCACTACGCCCGGCGACGGTGGCAGGCGGGCGACGTGGATCTGCTGGTGTGGGCCACGGCGGGCAACCGGGACGCCATCGTCTCCGCCTACGCCCGCGCCGGGGCGGCGGTGGCCGGTGCCGACAGCGGCGATCCCGAGGAGGCCGCGCGGGACTTCCTGGCCTGGCTGGAGACCACCCGGCGGCCGTGGCTCGTCGTCCTGGACGACGTCGCGGACCCGGGCGACCTGCGCGGCCTGTGGCCCCGGCGGAACCCGGTCGGCCGGGTGGTCGTCACCACCCGGCGGCGTGATGCCGTACTGACGGGCAGCGGACGGGAGTTGGTGCCGGTCGGGCTGTTCACCGCGGCGGAGGCCACCGCCTATCTGAACGCGACGCTCGCCGCGCACGGCCGGCAGGAGGACCCGGAGCAGGTGCTGCGGCTGGCGCAGGATCTCGGCTTCCTGCCGCTGGCCCTGGCGCAGGCCGTCGCGTATCTGATCGACCGCGGCCTGGACTGCGCCTCGTACCGCGCGCGGTTCGCGGACCGGCGCCGGAGGCTGGCCGACATCCTGCCGGAGGACGGGGCGCTGCCCGACGAGCAGCGCCGGACCGTCGCCGCCACCTGGTCGCTCTCCGTGGACCTGGCCGACCGGCTGCGGCCCGCCGGGCTCGCCCGGCCGCTGCTGCGCGTGGCGAGCGTGCTCAACGCCAACGGCATCCCGGTCACCGTGCTCACCGGTCCGCCCGCCCTGGAGTACCTCGGCTCCCACGTCGGCGGCCGGGAGGTGGACGAGGAGGACGCGCACGACGCGCTGCACTGCCTGCACCGGCTCAACCTCGTGGACCTGGCGGGCGACGCGCCCGCGAGCCGCGTCCGCATCCACGCGCTGATCCAGCGGGCGACGCGGGACCAGTTCGGTCCGGACGAGTTCGACGGCGTGGTGCGGGTGGCCGAGCGGGCGCTGATGCACGCCTGGCCCGAGATCGACAACGGCGGCAGCGGCGGCGACGTGCGGGCCAACGCCGAGGCGCTGCACGCCCACGCCGGGGCCCGGCTGTGGCGGGACGGCGCGCCGGCCGTGCTGTACCAGGTGGGGCGCAGCCTCGGCCGGGCCGGGCTCGCGGTGTCCGCGACCCAGCACTGGGAGCAGATGGTGGCCGACGCGCGGCGGCATCTGGGCCCCGATCACCCGGACACCCTCACGGTGCGGGTGGCGCTCATCGAGTGGCGCGGCGTGTCCGGGGACCGGGCGGGGGCGGTGCGGGCGCTGGAGGAGCTGCTGGCCGACCGGCTGCGGGTGCTGGGTCCGGACCATCCGGACACGCTGAACGCGCACGCCCTGATCGCGGACTGGCGGGAGAAGGCCGGGGACCGGACGGGCACCGTGCGGGCGACGGAACGGCTGCTCGCGGAGCGGCTGCGGGTGCTGGGCCCGGACCACCCGGACACGCTGGCCGCCCGCGCGCTGGTGGCCGAGCGGCGCGGCGCGGCGGGGGACCGGGCGGGCGCCATGCGGGAGTTGACGGAGCTGCTGGCGGAACGGCTGCGTGTCTTCGGCCCGGACCACCCGGACACGCTCATCACGCGGGCCCGGATCGCGGAGCGGCGCGGGCAGTCCGGGGACCGGGCGGGGGCGGTGCGGGCGCTGGAGGAGTTGCTGGCCGACCGGCTGCGGGTGCTGGGGCCGGACCATCCGGACACGCTGGCCACCCGGGCCCGGATCGCGGAGTGGCGGGGGCAGTCGGGGGACCGGGCGGGGGCGGTGGCGGCGGCGGAGGACCTGCTCGCCGAGCAGCGCCGGGTCCGCGGCCCGGACCACCCCGACACGCTGGGCGCGCGGGCGCTCCTCGCGCAGCGCAGGGGCGCGGCGGGGGACCGGGCGGGCGCGGCGGAGGCGCTGGCCGCGCTGCTCGCGGACCGGCTGCGGGTGCTGGGGCCGGACCATCCGGACACGCTGGCCACCCGCGCCCGGCTCGCGGAGTGGCGCGGCGCGGCGGGCGACCGCGAGGGCGCCATGCGCGCGCTGCGGGAGCTGCTGGCCGAGCGGCTGCGGGTGCTGGGGCCGGACCACCGCGAGACGCTGGCGACGCGGGCGAGCATCGCGGAGACGCTCGGCGCGGCCGGGGACCGGGCGGGCGCGGTGCGGGCGCTGGAGGAGCTGCTCGTGGACCGGCTGCGGGTGCTCGGGCCCGAGCACCGCGACATCGCGGCCACCCGGAAGCGGATCGCGTACTGGCGGGCCGGGCAGGTGCGTTACTACCTGCGCTGGCGGGCCGCCGACGGGTCCGAGCAGTCCATGGGCCCCTTCGCGCACGCGGCCACCGCGCGGCAGGCCGGGGCGTGGGCGGAGCGCGGCGGCGGCACGGGCGTCGAGGTGGTGGAGGAGACCACCTCGGACCCGCCGTGACGTCGCCACGCCGTGGTCGCGGGCGGTGCCGCGGCGGCCGGCCGTTACCCGTCGGCGCCGACGTACTCCCGCAGGTGGCGGGCGGTGAGCGTGTCGGCCCCGGATATCAGCTCGGCGGGCGTGCCGGTGAACACCACCCGGCCGCCGTCGTGGCCGCCGCCGGGCCCGAGGTCGATGATCCAGTCGGCGTGCGCCATCACGGCCTGGTGGTGCTCGATGACCACCACCGTGTTCCCGTCGTCCACCAGCCGGTCCAGCAGGGCGAGCAACTTGTCCACGTCCGCCATGTGCAGGCCGGTCGTCGGCTCGTCCAGCACGTACGTCGAGGACTTCTCCGCCATGTGGATGGCGAGCTTGAGCCGCTGGCGCTCGCCGCCGGACAGAGTGTTCAGCGGCTGGCCCAGCCGCAGATAGCTCAGGCCCACGTCGGTGAGGCGCTCCAGGATGGCCGCCGCCTGGCCGGTCGGGAAGAAGTCGCGGGCCTCGGCCACGGACATGCCCAGCACCTCGCTGATGTTCTTCCCGCGCAGCGTGTACTCCAGCACCTCGGGCGTGAAGCGCTTGCCCTCGCACCGCTCGCACACCGACGCCACCCCGGCCATCATGGCGAGGTCGGTGTAGACGACGCCGATCCCGTTGCAGTGGGAGCAGGCGCCCTCCGAGTTGGCGCTGAACAGGGCGGCCTTCACGTTGTTGGCCTTGGCGAAGGCGGTGCGGATCGGGCCCAGCAGGCCGCTGTACGTCGCCGGGTTGCTCCGCCGGGAGCCGCGGATCGGGGACTGGTCGGCGACGACGACCCCGTCGCGGCCCGACAGATAACCGTGGATCAGCGAGCTCTTGCCGGACCCGGCGACGCCGGTGACCACGGTCAGCACCCCGAGCGGGATGTCGACGCTGACGTCCCGCAGGTTGTGCAGGCCGGCGTGCTCGATGGAGATCGCGCCCAGCGGCTCGCGGGTCTTCTCCCGCAGCGTCGCCCGGTGGTCCAGGTGGCGGCCGGTCAGGGTGCCCGAGGCGCGCAGCCCGGCCACGTCCCCGGTGTAGCAGATCCGGCCGCCGTTCTCGCCGGCGCCGGGGCCGAGGTCCACGACGTGGTCCGCGATGGCGATGACCTCGGGCTTGTGCTCCACGACGAGCACGGTGTTCCCCTTGTCGCGCAGCCGCAGCAGCAGGCCGTTCATCCGCTGGATGTCGTGCGGGTGCAGGCCCGCCGTGGGCTCGTCGAAGACATACGTGACGTCGGTGAGGCTGGAGCCGAGGTGGCGGACCATCTTCACGCGCTGGCTCTCACCGCCGGAGAGGGTGGCGGACGTGCGGTCCAGGCTGAGGTATCCGAGGCCGATCTCCACCAGCGACTCCAGCGTCTGCCGCAGGGTGGCGAGCAGCGGGGCCACGGACGGGTCCTCGATGGAGCGGACGAACTCGGCCAGGTCGCTGATCTGCATCGCGGAGCACTGCGCGATGTTCACCCCGGCGACGGTGGACGACAGCGCGGCGGCGCTCAGCCGTGAGCCGCCGCAGGCCGGGCACTCGGCGAAGACCACGGCCCGGTCCACGAAGGCGCGGATGTGGGACTGCATCGAGTCCCGCTCCTTGGTGAGGTAGGTCCGCTGGATCTTGGTGACGAGCCCCTCGTACGTCATGTTGTTCGACCCGACCTTGATCTTGACGGCGGGCTTGTGCAGGAAGTCCTCCCACTCGGCCGGGGTGAAGTCCCGCAGCTTCTTGTCCGGGTCGTAGAACCCGGAGCGCGCCATGATCTGCCAGTACCACGAGCCGACGGTGAAGCCGGGCGCGGTGATGGCGCCCTCGTTGAGGGAGAGGTCGCGGTCCACGAGCTGGTCGATGTCGATCGTCGACACCTGGCCCAGGCCCTCGCACTCCGGGCACATGCCCTCGGGGCTGTTGAAGCTGAAGGCGCTGGACGTCCCGATGTGCGGGGTGCCGAGGCGGCTGAAGATGATCCGCAGCATGGTGTAGGCGTCGGTGGCGGTGCCGACGGTGGAGCGGGAGTTCGCCCCCATCCGCTCCTGGTCGACCACGATGGCGGCGCTGAGGTTGTGCAGGCCGTCGACGTCGGGCCGGCCGAGGCTCGGCATGAACGACTGGATGAACGCCGTGTACGTCTCGTTGATCAGGCGCTGCGACTCGGCGGCGATGGTGCCGAAGACGAGCGAGGACTTGCCGGAGCCGGAGACGCCGGTGAAGACGGTCAGGCGGCGCTTGGGGATGTCCAGCGAGACGTCCGCCAGGTTGTTCTCCCGGGCGCCGCGCACCTGGATCACGTCGTGGCTGTCCGCCGCGGCGGGCCGGGCGGCGGTGGTGGCGGTGGCGGGCGGTTCGGCGGGCATGCGGGGCTCCCCGGGCATCGGACGGGATCGGCCGTCTTCGGACATCGGTGCGACCGAGTATGACCCGGACCACTGACAATCCGGGTCGGGGGGCGGGCGCGGGCGGCCGGGGGCGACGATGAGTGCCCGGTCAGGTACGGGCCGGTGATCCCGTGCCGGTCCGCGCGCCGCCGCCCAGCCTCGTCTCCATCCACGTCACGCCGAACCGCGTCACCGCGCCCGCGTCGAACAGGTGGGACGTGGCCGCGCCGGTCGCGCCGCGCGTGCCGATGCCCGCCGCGAGCATGTCCCGGGCGATCGCCGTGAACGGCCACTCGACGTCGGGCGGGACGACGCCGGAGTAGTCGAAGGCGCCGCCGCTGGAGTCGATGTCGCGGAAGCGGCGCCACACCCGTTTCCCGCCGACCGTGATCGGCTGCTCGAACTCCACGAACCGCTTGCCGGGCGCGTCCGCCAGCGCCTCGGCGTGGTGGAGCAGCGTCAGGGAGTCGAGGGGCGCGCCCAGCAGCAGCACCTTGCCGCCGGCCTCGACCAGACGCGCCAGCGGGCTGCCGGGGCCGTGCGGGTGGTCCCAGGGGTGGTCGGCCATCAGGTCGTGCGCGGCGGCCCCGAGCGCGGCGAAGCTGGCGTCCGGGTGGCGGCTGCGCACCGCGCCGGGCCGGCGGCGCAGCGCCTCGGGGAGGCGGCCGTTGGCGTGGTCGGCCTCGCTGAAGTCCGGGTGGTAGGCGGGGTGGTGGGCACGCACCGCGTCCTGCCAGGACCGGGGCCAGGTGGGGAAGTCGTAGGACAGGGCGTCGTTCCAGCCGCAGGCCACCATCAGCGTGCCGCGTGCGCCGACGACGTCCAGCAGTGCGCCGATGACGGCCTGGGTGCCGCCGGCGACCCAGCCGAGCGCGGACATCCCGGTGTGGAACATCACCGTGTCGCCGGTGCCGAGGCCGAGTTCGCGCAGCTCCCGCGCCAGCCGTTCCTGTGTCACCGGGCCGCCGGAGCGGCGCAGCAGGTCCTTCTCGTCCATGGGCGGCACTGTGCCACGGCGGGGGCCTGCGGATCTTCCGCATTTTCTGTCTACAGATCAGATGACAATGAAAATGATTATCGATAGTCTTCGCGGCGGCCAGGTCCATGTCACTGGAGGGCGCACCGTGGGACATCTGCTGATGATCGAGAGCTGGGTCGGCTCGATGAGCCGGCTGCTGCCGCGTGCGATCGGGGAAGCGGGGCACCGGTTCACTTTCCTCACCCGTGATCTGCACCACTACCTGCGCGCGGCACCACCCCCCGCGCCGCATCCGCTGCTCGCCGCCGCCAACGTCCTGACCGCCGACACCAACGACACGGCCGCGCTGACGGCCTACGCCGGGAAGCTGCACGACGTGCTCCGCTTCGACGGCGTGATCTCGTCCTGCGACTACTACCTCCCGGCCGTCGCCCACGTCGCGCGCCACCTCGGCCTGCCGGGACCCGCGCCGGACGCGGTGGACGCCGCCTGCCGCAAGGACGTCACCCGCCGGGTGCTGGCTGAGGCCGGGGTGCCGGGCCCGGAGCACGCGGTGTGCCGGGACTGGCCGGAGACGGCCGCCGCGGCGGCGCGCATCGGATATCCCCTGGTGATCAAGCCGGTTGACCTGTGCGCGGGGATGTTCGTCCGCGAGGTCGCGGACGAACGGGCGCTCGCCGAGGCGTACAAGGCGCTGGGCGACTTCCCCGTCAACGCGCGCGGCCAGCGGCGCGCGCCCGTCGTGCTGCTCGAAGAGCTGCTGACCGGGCCGGAGTTCAGCGTCGAAACGGTGTCGTACGAGGGCACCTGCCACGTCGTCGGGGTGACCGACAAGAGCGTCGGCGGTGCGCCGGCATTCATCGAGACCGGGCACATGTTCCCGGCGGCGCTCGCACCGGACACCGCCCGCCGGATCGCGGACACGGCCGTCGCCGCGCTCACCGCGCTGGGCCTGGACCAGGTCGTGGCGCACACCGAGATCAAGCTGACGGACGACGGCCCCCGGGTGGTCGAGGTCAACCCGCGCCCGGCGGGCAACCGGATCACCGAACTGGTCCGCCACGTCACCGGCGTCGACCTGCCCGTCGCCGCCGTGGACGTGGCGCTGGGCCGGCGGCCGGACCTCACGCCGCACGACACGGGCGTGCGCAGCGCCGCCATCGGCTTCCTGCTGCCCGAACAGGCCGGTGAACTCGCCGGGTTCGACGGCGCCGAGGCCGCCGCCGAGGCGCCGGGGCTGCGCGAGCTGGACCTCGCCCGGCCGGGCCGCGCCGTGCGGCCGGCCGCCAGCAACAACGACTACCTGGGGCACGCCATGGTCACCGCCGAGGAGGCCGGCGCCGCGCGCGGCCGGGTCGAGGCCGTGCTCGCCGGGCTCTGTCCCCGCTACGCCCCCGCGGACGGTGCGGCGTGAGGTCGGTCGCGGAGCTCGAACAGCGCGTGCTGGGCGGCGAGTTCGGCCCCGACCCGGCGGAGCTGCGGATAGCCGTGGCGTTCACCACCTCCCAGGCCGTGCGGCACCCGGGCCGGACCGGCGGGTACCGCAACGAGGTGCTCAGCCTGCGGCTGGACGGCGCCGTCGGGTCCTGCGCCGTGGAGCCGGGCGCCCTGCCGGGCGGGGCGCTGGACGACTGCGTGGGCGCCGACGTCGGCCGACTGCTCGGCCACCCGCAACCCGCCGTGCGGATCGCGGCGCTGGACGCGTACCTCGCGCACGTGCTGCCGCACACACCCGAGAACGGCGCCCACCCCTACCCGCTGCCATCCGGCGGCAGCCTGCGCAAGTCCCGGGCCCGCGCGCGGGCCGTGGTGGACCTGCTGCCCGGACTCCCCGCGCCGCGCCGGGTCCTGGTGGTCGGCGTGGTCAACTCCCTGCTGGAGCGGCTGCGCGAACGCGGCATCGGCTACGTGCCGTGCGACTTCAAGGGCGGCACCACCGAGTGGGGCGAGCCGGTCCGCCGTGACGCGACCGCCGAACTCGACGGCTGCGACGCCCTGCTGGTCTCCGGGATGACCCTCGGCAACGGCACGTTCGAGGTGTTACTGGCCCACGCCCGCGACACCGGCAAGCCGCTGGTGCTGTTCGCGCAGTCGGGCAGCGCGGTGCTGCCGCGCTTCCTCGGCTCGGGGGTGACCGCCGTGTCGGCCGAACCGTACCCGTTCTTCTGGCTGGACGGCGGTCCCGGCGTGCTGCACCGCTACACCGCGCACGACGCGCACGACGTCACGGGAGCAGCGGGAGTCGCGGAAGCGGCGGCCGGAGTGCCGGGAGGTGCCGCGTGACCGCCGTCGCCACCGAACAGATGGGCCAGGCAGGGCAGGCCGCCGGTCAGGTCACCGCGCGCCCCGAGCTGCTGGCGCTGCTGGGCCGCACCCCGATGGCGCGGATCACCGTTCCGCTGCCGCATCCGCACCCCGGGTTCTGGGCCAAGCTGGAGGCGCTGGGCGCGGGCGGGCTCAAGGCCCGTGCCGCCGTCGCGATGCTGCGCGGCGCCCGCGAGCGCGGCGAACTCCGGCCCGGCGCCCCGGTCGTGGAGTCCACATCCGGCACGCTCGGCCTCGGCCTGGCCTTCGCCGGGCAGGCCCTGGGCCACCCCGTTGTCCTCGTCGGGGACGCCGAACTGGAGCCCGCCGTCCGGGCGTTGCTCCGCGCCCACGGGGCCAGGCTGGAGCTGGTGGAACGGCCCGCCGCCAACGGCGGCTGGCAGGCCGCCCGCATCGCCCGGCTGCGCCGGCTGCTCGCGGAGCTGCCCGGCGCGTACTGGCCCGACCAGTACAACAACCCCGACAACGTCGCCGGTTACGCCACCATGGCGGCCGAGATCGGGGACGCGCTGGACCACCTCGACGTGCTGGTGTGCAGCGTCGGAACGGGCGGCCACAGCGCCGGGATCACCGGGCCGCTGCGCCGCCGCTGGCCCGGGCTGCACGTCATCGGCGTCGACTCGATCGGCTCCACCATCTTCGGCCAGCCCGCGCGCCCCCGCCTGATGCGCGGCCTGGGCAGCAGCATCCACCCGCGCAACGTCCGGTACGACATCTTCGACGAGGTGCACTGGGTCGGCCCGGCCGAGGCCGTGGACGCCTGCCGCCGGCTGGCCAGGGGCTGCTTCGTCAGCGGCGGCTGGAGCACCGGCGCCGTCGCCCTGGTCGCCGCGTGGGCCGCCCGCACCCGGCCGGGCGCGGTCGTGGCGACCGTCTTCCCCGACGGGCCGCACCGCTACGTCGGGACCATCTACGACGACGAGTACTGCCTGCGCCACGGCATCGGCGTGCCCGAACGCCCGCCCGCCGCACGGCCGTTGGAGATCCCGCATCCGCGCGCCGTCGAGGCGACCGGCTGGACCCGCTGCCGTACCGTCGTCGATCCGCTCCGGGAGACGGCATGAGGCTCACCGTCCGTACCGCGTCACTCGAACTCCGCACCCCGCTGCGGATATCGCGCTCGGTCATGGCCCGGCGCGACGCCGTCTGGCTGACCGTCGAGGACGGCCAGGGGGCCGCCGGGCACGGCGAGGTGGTCAGCTCCGCGTACCTCGGGCTGAGTGCCGAGCGCGCCAAGCACGCCCTGCTCGGCCACGCCGCGCCCGCGCTGGCCCGGCAGCCGCACCCGGAGGCCGCGCTGTCGGCCCTGCTGGACGGGACGTTGCTGCCGCGCGGCTTTCCGCCGGGCGTCACGGCGGCGGTCGACTCGGCGCTGCTCGACCTCGTGGGCAAACGCGCCGGCCTGCCCGTGCACCGGCTCCTCACCGGGGGCGGCGGGTCGGGCGACCCCGGCGAGGCCGGTGCTTCCGATACATCCGATGTGTCGGATGCGGCCGATGCGGCCGGGAAGGAGGCGGACGACGCAGCACCGGTGGCCGCCGCGACGGCCCGCACCATCGGGATCACCGACGCGGCCGACGCCGCCTCCCAGGCAGGGGAGCTGGCCGCCCGCGGCTTCCGCGTCCTGAAGATCAAGGCGGGTTCGGCCGATCCGGCCGAGGACCTGGACCGGGTCGCGGCCGTCCGCGACGCCGCCCCCGGCGTCCGGGTCCTCCTCGACCCCAACGGCGCCTGGACCCCCACCGCCGCCGAGGAGTTGCTGCCACGCTTCGCCGCGCTCGGCGTCGAGGCCGTCGAACAGCCCACCGCCGCGGGCGATCCCGAGTCGCTCGCCCGGCTCGCGGAACGGTCGCCCGTGCCGCTGATCGCCGACGAGGACGCCGCCGGGTACGACGAGGCGCTCCGCCTCGCCGGCCGCGTCCACGGCGTGAACATCAAGCTCGCCAAGTGCGGTGGCGTGCACCAGGCGTTGCGCATCGCGGGCGCGCTCGACGGCAGCGGCACCGACGTCATGCTCGGCTGCCTGGCCGCCTCCTCCCTCGGCATCGCCCCGGCGGTCCACCTCGTGGCCCGCGCCCGGTGGGTGGACCTCGACGGCCACTTGCTGCTCGCCCACGACCCATGGCAGGGCATCGGCGGCGCCGACGGGACGGTCCGTGCCGCGGACCGGCCCGGTCTCGGCGTCCACCCGGCGGCCCGGCCGGAAGAGGACCCCGCGTGAAGACACTCCGCGCCGTGCGCGGCTTCCCGCTCGCCGTACGCCTGTTGCTGGTCAACCAGTTCGGCGTCAACACCGGCTTCTACCTCCTCATCCCCTACCTCACGGTCCACCTCGACGAGGACCTCGGGATGTCGGCCGCGCTCATCGGCGTCGTGCTCGGGGTGCGGAACCTCAGCCAGCAGGGGCTGTTCATCATCGGCGGCTCGGCCGCCGACCGGCTCGGCGCGCGGGGCGTCATCATCGCCGGATGCGCCCTGCGCACGGCCGGGTTCGCGTTCTTCGCGGTCGGCGACGGGCTCGCCGTGCTCCTCGCGGCGTCCGTGCTCAGCGGGTTGGCGGGTGCCCTGTTCAACCCGGCCGTCCGCGCGTACATCGCGGTCGAGTCGGGCGAGCGGAAGGCCGAGGCGTTCGCCCTCTTCCAGGTGTTCGCGACGGCCGGGGCGCTCGCCGGGCCGCTGCTCGGCAGCGCGCTGCTACTGATCGACTTCCGCGCCTCGGCCCTCACCGCCGCCGCCATCTTCGCCGTCCTCACCGTCGCGCAGGCCCTCGTGCTGCCCGCCCGCGAGGTGCCGGAACGGCCGGGCGGCGGGCGGCCCGGAGTGCTCGCGGACTGGCGCGAAGTCGCGTCCAACCGCCGCTTCCTGGCCTTCGCCGCCGCCATGACCGGCATGTTCACCCTGGAGAGCCAGCTCTACCTGCTGCTGCCGGACGGCGCCCGCACCGCCACCGGCTGGGCGGGAGCGGCGAGTCTGATCTTCCTGGTGGGCACGGTCGCCGGCCTCACCCTCCAGTTGCGCATCACCACCGCGCTCAAGCGGCGCGGCAGCCGCGGCCGTTGGATCTCCGCCGGACTCGCCTGCACGGGGCTGGGGTTCCTGCCGCCGCTGCTGGTGGTGACCGGCGACGGGCCGGGTGGGCCGACCGCCGTGCGGCTGCTTCCGGTGCTCGCGGGCGCGGTGTTGCTCTACCTCGGCGTGATGGCGGCCCAGCCGTTCGTGATGGAGATGATCCCCGCGTTCGGCCGGGAGACGCTGACCGGCACCTACTTCGGCCTGTTCTACGTCGTCTCCGGCGTCGCGGCGGCGGTCGGGAACACGATCGTCGGCTGGGCCATGGACCTCGGGGAACGCGGCGACCGGCCGTGGCTGCCCTGGCTGTGCTGTGTCGCCTTCGGCCTGCTCTCCGCCACCGGGGTCGCCCTGCTCGGCCGCCGCGGCGCGCTGCCCGAACCGGCCGCGGCCACCGCCCCCGCGGCCCGGCCCGCGCGGGAGGCCGTGTCATGACCGGCGCCGGGAACCTGCTCACCGACCGGCCCGAGCTGTACGAGGCCCAGTTCCCCGACCCCGAACGGCTCGCCGCCCGCTGGGCGGAGGACGCGCTGCTGCGGCACGGCGCCGGACCGCGCGTACTCGACGCGGGGTGCGGCACCGGGCGGGACGCCGCCTACCTGCACGGCCGCGGCCGGCGGGTCGTCGGCATCGACCTCGCCGCCACGATGCTCGCGCACGCCCGCGCCCACCATCCGGGACCGGAGTATCTCCAGGCCGACCTGCGGGACTTCGACCTCGGCCGCACGGTCGACGCCGTGCTGTGCCTGGACAGCGCCCTGCTGTACTGCCACACCAACGAGGAGCTGACCGCGTTCCTCGCCGCGTGCCGCCGCCACCTCTCGCCCGGCGGCCTGCTCGTCGCGGAGATGCGCAACGGGGCCTACTTCCTGGGTGGTTGCGACCTGCTGGACGGGCCGGTGACGCGGACGCTCACCGACGGCGGCGTCACCCGCACCGCCGTCACCACCCTGTGGATCGACCGCGCCGCCCAACTCCTGCGGCGGCGCCGGGTGTGGACCGCCGACGACGGCTCGCCGCCCCTCGAACAGCGGTCCGCCTGGCGGCTGCTCTTCCCGCAGGAGCTGCGCCACTTCCTCACCGTCGCCGGGTTCGACGTGCTGGAGCTGCACGACGGCCCCGGGCCGCGCACCGAACCGTCCTGGCGCCCCGGCGCACCGGAACCCGCCGGCACCGCCGACGGCGACCGGCTGCACGTGGTCGCCAGGCTCTCCGCTCACCCCGACTCCCCAGCGAACGAAGGACGATCGTCATGACCGAGCACCACAGACCCCTCCCCGCCGGCCCGGCCCGCCGTCCCGCCCGCCGCCCACGGCCAGGACGGTGCGGCGGCGCGACCGCCGCCCTGGCGCTGTCCGCCTGCGGCGGCGGCTCCGGCGCCGACTCCGGCTCCGGCGGCGGTGACGGCGACGGCGGCGAGCCGCGCCGCGGCGGACGGCTGCGGGCCGCCTTCGCGGGCGGCGGCGCGAGCGAGACGCTCGACCCGCACCTGACCAACCTGTTCTCCGACGCCGCCCGCGCCAAGGCGCTGTTCGACAAGCTCGCGGACTTCGGCTCCGACATGTCCGCCCAGCCGCGCCTCGCGGAGCGCTGGGAGCCGAGCGACGGCCTCGACCTGTGGACGGTCACCCTCCGCGAGGCCCAGTGGCACGACGGCACGCCCGTCACCGCCGACGACGTCCTCTACAGCTACCGCCGCATCGCCGACCCCGACCAGGCTTTCCGTGCCAAGGCGTCGCTGGAGCCGATCGACCTCGACGCCAGCCGTGCCGTGGACGACCGGACCGTCGAGTTCCGCCTCAAGCGCCCGTACGCCGAATTCCCCAACGTGCTGGCCGCGTTCGGCGCGTACATCGTGAAGGACGGCGCGGAGACGTTCGACAGCCCGGTCGGCTCGGGGCCGTTCCGCTTCGTCTCCTTCGAACCCGGCCGCTCCCTGCTGGTCGAGCGCTTCGACGGCTACTGGGACGGCGCCCCCCACCTGGACGAACTGGAGATCGTCGTCGCGGACGAGGAGTCCGCGCGGATCAACGCGCTGCTCGGCGGCCAGGTCGAGTACGCCCACGAGCTGAACCCGGCCACCGCCCGCGCCCACGAGAACGGCGGCCAGGTCCACGTCGTGCGGCTGCGCAACAGCGCCATGCAGGGCTTCGTGATGAAGACCGACCGCGCGCCGTTCGACGACCCGCGTGTGCGCGAGGCGTTCTTCCTCATCGCGGACCGCCAGGAACTGGTCGACGGCGCCCTGTCCGGCGCGGGCGAGATCGGCAACGACCTGTTCGGCAAGGGCTATCAGTACTACGCCGACGACATCCCGCAGCGCGAGCAGGACATCGACCGGGCCAAGGAACTGCTGCGCGAGGCCGGTCACGGCGACGGCCTCACCGTCACCCTCGACACCTCCCCGGTCGCCACCGGCTTCATCGAGGCCGCCGAGATCTTCAAGGAACAGGCCGCCCGCGCCGGGGTCACCGTGGAGGTCGCGGTCGGCAACGAGGACACGTACTGGGCCGACACCCTCGACTCCGGCACCATCGCCTGCACCCGCTCCGGCACCATGCCCATCGAGTCCCACATCTCGCAGCGCCTGCTCAGCGATTCGCCCACCAACGCCACCCACTGGCGGCACGACGACTTCGACGAGCTGTACCGGCAGGCCCAGTCCACCCGCGACGAGGCCGAACGCGCCGCGATCTACGGCCGGATGCAGCGCCGCCTGCACGCCGAGGGCGGCTTCCTCATCTGGGGCTTCGCGGACTGGATCGTGGCAACGGCCGGGAACGTGCACGGCGTCGAGGAGGAGGCGCCCGCCAACACCCTCGACTGGGCGCGCTTCGACCGCGTGTGGCTGGCGTGACCGACCGCCAGTCCTGGCTGCTGCGGCGGCTGGCGCTCGGCGTCGTGCAGACCGTCGGCGTGGTGGTGCTGGTCTTCCTGCTCACCGAGGCGCTCCCCGGCGACGCGGCCGTCGCGCTCGCCGGGGACGCCCCCGACCCGGAACGCGTCGAGCGCATCCGGGAGATCATGCGGCTGGACGAGCCGGCCGCCGAGCGCTTCGCGGACTGGGCGGCCGGCCTGGTCCGCGGCGACCTCGGCACCTCGCTGGTCTCCGGGCGCCCGGTCGGCGACTACCTGACCGGCGCCATCGGGCCGACGGTGCTGCTGGCGGGCCTCACGCTGGCGCTGCTGATTCCGCTGTCCGTGGGGCTCGGCGTGCTCGCCGGGCGCCACGAGGGCGGCCGGATCGACCGGTTGGTCAGCGGGACCACCCTGGCGGTGTACGCGGTACCGGAGTTCGCGCTCGGGGTGCTGCTCATCGTCGTGTTCGCGCTGCGGCTGGGCTGGTTCCCGCCGACGGCGGTCGGGCACGGCACCGACCTGCTGGCCGAACCGGCCGTGCTGGTCCTGCCGGTGCTGGTGATGCTGGCCCGGCCGGTGTGCTCGATCAGCCGCCTGGTCCGGGCCGGGATGATCGACGCGATGGACTCGCCGTACGTCGCGCAGGCCCGGCGGTACGGCGTCCCCGGCGGGCGGATCCGCTGGGCGCACGCGCTGCCCAACGCCGTGGCGCCGGCGGCGCAGCAGGTGGCGCGGACCTGCGACTGGCTGCTCTCGGGGGTGATCGTGGTGGAGGCGCTGTTCGTCATTCCCGGGCTCGGCACCGTCCTGATCGACGCGGTGGCGGCCCGGGACATCCCGGTCGTGCAGGGGCTGGCCGTCGTCTTCGGCGTGGTGACCGTGCTGTTGAACCTGGCGGCGGACCTGGTGACGCACCGGTTCGCGCCCCGGGCGGGGGTGGCGGCATGAGATTGCTCCGGATCCGGCCCCCCGGACGGCTGACGGGCGGACAGGCCGTGCTGGGCCTGGCGTTGATCGCGGTACCGCTGTTCCTCGCCGTCGCGGGGCCGTGGCTCGCGGGCGAACCCGGGCCGCGCGGCGTGTCGTTCACCACCGGCCAAGGGCACTGGCTGGGCACCGACTTCACCGGCCGGGACGTGTGGCGGCAGGTGCTGCTGGGCGGGCGGTCGGTGGTGCTCACCGCGGCGACGGCCACCGCCGTCGCGTACCTGGTGGCGCTGCCGATCGGGCTGGCCGCGGCGCTGACGCACCGGGCGTGGCTGGAGGAGCTGCTGATCAGGCCGCTGGACGTGGTGCTGGCGGTGCCGTCGCTGCTGCTCCTGCTGATGATCGCGGCCCTGTTCACGCCGGGGCCGATGGGCCTGGCGCTGATCGTCGCGCTGATCAACGTGCCCGACACGGTGCGGATCGTGCGGGCCGCGGCGGCGGAGGCGGCGGCCCGGCCGGCCGTGGAGGCGATGCGGATGCAGGGCGAGAGCTGGTGGCGGATGGCCGTGGGGTACGTGGGCCGCTCGACGCTGCGCACGCTCGTCGCCGACGCGGGGGTGCGGCTCACCGGGACGCTGTACCTGGTGGCTACCGCCGCGTTCCTGGGCGTCGGCGTCGCGCCGGACGCCGCCGACTGGGCCGTGATGGTGGACCACAACCGGACCGGGCTGTTCGTCCAGCCGTGGGCCGTGGTGGTCCCGGCCGTGCTGATCGTGGCGCTGACCACCGGCACCAACCTGCTGTTCGACGCCGGGCTGGCCGGGCCGTCCGCGAAGAAGGCCGCCAGGAGCGCTGCCGAGAACGCCACCGGGAGCGCTGCCGGCAGCGCTGCCAAGAGGAGGAATGCCCGTGTCCGTGGCACGCGTTGAGAACCTGCGGGTCGTCATCGACGGCCGGCCCGTGGTCGACGGTGTCTCGTTCACCGTGTCACCGGGCCGCTGCACCGCGCTGGTCGGTCCCTCGGGCAGCGGCAAGAGCACCACCGGGCTGGCGCTGCTGGGCGAATACCCGGCCGGGGCGGAGGTGTCCGGCACGGTCACCGTGCACGGCCGCGCCGGGTACGTGCCGCAACAGCCCGCCGCCGCGCTCAACCCGGCCCGCCGGGCGGGGGCGTTGCTGGACGACATCGCCCGGCAGGCCGGGGGCGCCCGCGCCGAGCGCGCCGAGCGGGTGCGGTCGGCCCTGCGCGCCGCCCAGCTTCCCGAACCGGAGCAGGTGCTGCGCCGCTTCCCGCACCAGCTCTCGGGCGGCCAGCAGCAGCGGGCCGTGCTGGCGCAGGCGCTGCTGTCGGGCGCGCCGGTGGTGGTCGCGGACGAACCGACCACGGGGCAGGACGTGTTGACCCGGCAGCGGGTGGTCGCCGAACTACGAGCGGTGCTGGCGCGGGGCGTCGCGGTCGTGCTGCTCAGCCACGACCTCGACGTGGTGCGGGAACTGGCCGACGATCTGGTGGTCCTCAACACCGGCCGGGTCGTGGAGTCGGGACCGGCCGCCTCGGTCCTCGCCGCGCCCCGGCACCCGTGGACCGCGCGGATGGTGGCCGCCGCCTTCGAGACCGAGCCGGTGCCACCGGCCGGCGAACGACCCGCCGGGGAAGGGGACATCGCCCTGCGGGTGGAGGAGCTGACCGCCTGGCACGGCGCGCGCCGCGGCGGGACCACTGTGCTGCGCGGCGCCTCGCTGACGCTGGGCGCGGGGGAGTGCCTGGCGGTCGTCGGCCGTTCCGGCTCCGGCAAGACGACGCTGGCCCGCTGCCTCGCCGGGCTGCACCGGCGCTGGTCGGGCCGGGCCCTGCTGGACGGGGACGTGCTGCCGCGCAGTGTGCGGAGCCGGAGCCGGGAGCAACTGGCCGCCGTTCAGTACGTGTTCCAGGACGCGCGGGCTTCGTTCGACGAGTTCAGGCCGGTGCTGGACCAGATCGCCCGCACGGCCGTCCGGTTGCGCGGCACCACCCCGGAGGCGGCGCGTTCCGAGGCGGCCGTGACGCTGGCCGCCGTGGGCGTCGAGGCGGAGACGGCGGCCCGGCCGCCCGGGGGCCTCTCCGGCGGCGAGCTGCAACGTGCCGCGCTGGCACGGGCGTTGCTGGCCCGGCCGAAGGTGCTGCTGTGCGACGAGATCACCTCCGGGCTCGATCCCGTCACCCAGCGGGGAGTGCGCACGCTGCTCGCCGCGGTGAAGGAGCGGACGTCGCTCGTGCTCATCACGCACGATCTGGCGGTCGCCGCGAGCCTGGCCGACCACATCGCGGTGCTGGACGAGGGCCGCGTGGTGGAACAGGCCCCGGCCGCCGAGCTGCTGGCGTCCCCGTCGCACCCGTTCACGCGCCGGCTTCTGGACGCGCTCCCCCAGTAGGCCGGCGCCGCGCCGCTCGCGGCGCGGCGCCACGACCCACGACCGCCGGGTGGGGCAGGCCC
>NZ_JBPQTQ010000130.1:0-18117 GCF_051386415.1 Streptomyces sp. URMC 129 | reverse complement strand
CGGGCCTTCGCCATGCCGCCGACGGCGAGCAAGTTGTGCGGTTCGAAACTCGACCACGCGCCGCCCGAGGGCGGAGCAAGTTATCCCGTTGGAAGCTCCCCCGAGGGCTGGGGAGCTTCCACGGCGGGCCGGGGGCGGCCGTCAGCTCTCCGGCTGCTCCAGGCCGGGCAGGGTCGGGGACTCCGCACCGTCCAGTCGCCCCCGCGATCTGTCACGTGACGAATCTCGGTTCGCGGGGAGGTGGGCGAGGGTCTGCGTCACGGCCGCGCTGACCGCGCGGCGGGTCTCCCTCGCCTCGTACGCGCGCTGCCGGCAGGACTGGCGGCAGTACCGCGGCTTCCTGCCCGTGGGCTTCGGCGGCGCGAACGGGTGCCCGCACCAGTCGCACCGCAGCGGCAGGCGTGGGTCGCCGGTCTCGCGGCCCCAGGGGCGAGGCGTCACGCCCGTCGCATTCAGCTCCAGCAGCTCGTCACTCACCCGGGCACCGTATCGCGATTCGTCACGTGATGAATCCAGGACCGCCCGCGATCCGATGCGCGTCCTCAGCTCACTCAGCGTGATGAAACTGCCGATCCAGCACACCCATGCATTACGACGAGACGGCACCGAACGTGACCACCACACCGACGACGCAGCCGAGTGATCCGTCCGCGCACACCGTTTGCACTCCGGCCACCGAGCAAGATCATCAGCCCGGAAGAACCAAGGTATCTACCGATACGGATCTTGGACCGCCGCAGACGTCGCGGTGCTCCTGGCGGGCGCCGATGGCACGGCGGAGGGTCCCGTGCGGAAGTAGTCGGCGCCGTCGCAGGCCCGCACCGCCCCCTTGCCAGCCCAGGTCAGAGCGCCTGCCGCCCGGCCGGGCGGCACGGGGTCGAGAGGACCTGGGGCGGGACTTGCAGCAGGACCTCGGGCGGGACCTGGCGCGGGACTTGCAGGGGGACCTGGGGCGGGACCTCCCCGGCCCGGCCGCAGCGTGCGCGAGGACCTGGTGCTCGCCGCCCGGTGCCCGGTCGGCCGGGCCTTCGGCAGCGGCCCCGAGGGTGTTCCCTGCCCGCTCCCAGGGTGCTCCCGGGGTGATCCCCAGGGATCACTTTCCCCCGCCCCGGCCTGCGGGTTTCCGCCCGACTGTCCCGAGACCACACCCTCACCTCGTCCCTCAGCGTGGGTGTGGTCTCGGGACAGTCGAGCGAGGCAGGCCGGGGCGGTCGATGGCTGGTGAGATGGCGGGAGGGGACGAACGGGATCTGGCGTGGAATCCGGGGGGTGCGGGCCGGTGGACGTCGAGGACCTGGTGCACGCGGCCGGGCGGTGACGGTCCAGGCCGGGATGGAGCCCGCGCGCCGGGCGAGCGGCAGGCGGCGACCCGGGCCGCGGTGCTGTCCGGCGCGAACGGCGGCCGACCCCGGCGATGCCGGTCCGCGCCGGGCAGTGCCGTGGGAGCGGGGGTCTGGGGGCCGGCGAAGGCCCCCAGCAGCCGCCGGGCCGCAGTGGTCAAGCCCTCCCCGGAGAGGTTGACCAGCACGTCCGGAACCACGTCCGTTTCCACGTCCGGAACCACGTCCGCCAGGGCCTCGATGGCGGGCCGTATCCGCCCTGGTCAGCGGCTAGACCAGCGCCGTTCCGGAACGCTGACACCCCTTTGTGGGCCTGTGGTGTCGGGTCACGCCGGGGTGGAGGGTGGGGCGGCCGGCGACTGGGAGCGGCGCCGCCGACGACGCCCCAGCACCTCCATCGCGGCGAGCGAGGCGTCGTCCACCCGGATCACCGCGCGCTCGACCCGGGCGAGCACGGCGTCGAGCTGCGCGGCCGGGACGGGCGCGCCGGCGTTCGCCCGCGCCGCGAGCTGGTTGAGGTTCGTGCCGATCCTCCTCAGCTCGACCCGGGCGTTGGCCAGCTCGACCAGGCGCTCGCGCTCGTCGTTCGGCGCGGGGGTGATCTGGTTGCGGGCGACGGCGACGGCGGCCTGCGCGGCGTACGCGCCGACCGACAGCCCGGCCTCGGCCGCGGCGGCGACGAGCGCCTGGTGCTCGTCGTCCCCGAGCGTCAGGTTCAGCCGGCGGGCGCGGGGCTCGTCGTCGCGGCGGCCCCGGCGCCCGTTCCGCAGAGGCCCGTTCCGATCAGCCGCCACGCTGCCCCTCCCCTGCCGCTGGTCCGTGCCCGGACCAGCCTGCCAGCCGCCCAGCTCAGCGGGCGAGGCCGCTGCGTAACGTGTGGTTACGCACTAACTTGCTCCGACAGGCTGCGGGTCAGCACAGGACGTGCCGGGTGCCGATGGAGGGGCTGACGGGTTCGGCGCAGACGGTGCACAGGGGGCGGTCGTCGGTGGCTGTGCGCGGGTCGGTGGCGGTGGTGATGTCGCGGGCGACGGGCAGGCCGGCGGCGCGGCGTGCGGCCATCTGCGGGCGCACGGCGTCCTGGGGCCGGATGCCCAGGAGGTGGGTTCCGGCGTCGAGGTCGTCCACGGACTGCCAGGTGCGGTCCTCGCGCGGCGGCCGGGGCGGCGGCGGCGCGAGGGGTTCCTGCGGGGCGTGCAGGGCCTCGCTGGTGTCGGGGTCGTAGCGGGTGTCGCCGGGGACCCAGAAGTCCAGGCCGTGGCGCAGGCCCCAGGACTCCAGCAGCTCGATGACCGTCTCGCGGGCGGCGGGGGTGGTGGCCAGGCCCGCCTTCTTCGCGGTGTCGGTGGCGGTCTTGACCGCGAAGCGGAGCTGCCCGCGCCGGCCGGGCACGGCCGCGACGGTCTCCTGGAACGGCTCGGGGCGGACCTGGACCAGGACGCCGACCGTGTTGCGGGCGTCGTCCTCGGCGACGACGAGCTGCGGGTCGGGCTCGGAGACGTTGACGCCGTAGGCGGCCAGGCGGTCCTTGATGGCGCCGGACCAGGTGAGCATCCGGTGGCCCTTGGTGCCGCGCTCGTACTCGCGCCACAGCCGCACGTCGTCCTGCCCGGCGATGTCGGTGCGGGCGGCGGCGGCGTCGGTGTCGGCGGTGGCCAGGGCCTCGGCCGCGCGGGCGGCGGCCGTGGCGTCCCCGGCCTCGCGGGCGGCGGCGTCGTCGGCGCGGGCGGCCTTGGCGGCGGCGCGGGCGGCGGCCAGGCGCCGGCGTTCGGTGGTGGTCGCGTCGAGCGCGGCCTGGAGGAGTTCGCCGGGGGTGCGGCTGGTGTGGCGGGCGGCCTTGAGGTCTCCGCGCAGCAGCTCGTTGCCGAGCGCGCGGGCGGCCTTGGCCTCGCCCGTTCGCTCGCGCAGGTCCGCGATCTCGGCGTCGATGGCGGCCCCGGCGCGGCGGGCGCGGGCGCGGGCGACCTCGGCGCGGGCGGCGGCGGTGGTGTCCCCGGCCTCGCGGGCGGCGTCGGCCGCGGCGGCGGCGCGGTTGACCTCGGCGCGGGCGGCGGCGCTGCGGGCGCGGGCGGCGGCCAGGCGTTCGGCCTGGTCGGCGGTGGTGCGGCGCAGCTCGTTCGGGAGGGCGTCGGTGGGCGCGGTGTCGCGGTCCTTGTCCTGGACTTTCACCAGGTAGCGGGCGATGTCGGCGGCGCCTTCGGCTCCGCGGCGGGCCGGGTCCACCTTCACGCCGTGCCTGCGGGTCGGCCGCCCGAGCTTGGCGTGGCGGCACTCGGCTTCCCAGCGCTTGTACATCTCGCCCTCGATGACGCGGGCGATGTGGTCGGGCACCGGCTCCTCGAACCACAAGACCGCGTGAACGTGCGTGTGCCACGAATTTGCCCACGAATGGGTGACCTCGATGGCGCGGGTCGCGCCGACCAGGCCGTAGCGGCGGGAGAGGTTGCGCCACCAGGTGCTGGTCAGCATCCGCCGCCAGGCGCCGGCGGTGGCCTCCAACTGGCCGACGTCGCGGACGACTTCGCCCTTGGCGTCGCGGACGACCTCGCCGCCGCGGGCCGTGCCCACGATCGTGCCGGTGCGGTCGCGCAGGGCCTCGCCCTTGCGGGCCATCCGCGCGCGGGTGTCGAGGCGGGCGTACTGGCCGTGGCGGGACGTCAGCGTGGCCATGGCCAGGCCGTGTCCGTGCTCGACCCAGGTCGCGGCGGCGGTCTCGATGCCGGCGGCGCGGTCCGCGCGCACGACCGGGGAGCACTCGGGGCAGGCCCACACGCTGCCGCACCTGAACAGGCCGGCGAAGCCGCCGTGCCCGTCGCCCTTCTCGGTGATGTCCACGGCGCCGCCCAGGGCCTCGGCGCCGCAACGGATGAGCGAGGGCAGGCTGCTGACGGCCCGTGCGTTGTCGAGCTGCCGCATCCGGGCCTGGGCCCGGTTGTTGCGGCGTTCGTAGCGATCACCGGGATCGGGCTGTTTCCCCAGGTCAGTTGAGGTTTCTGTGACCGGGGGGGCCAACGTTGTTCTTTCGGTTCCCAGGCGGCCCGCCGTAGGGGGCGAGGTCGTGTCCGCAGCGGCGGCCGGAACGGGGCTCAGGGGGCCGCTGGCGGCCGTCTGACGGGTGGCGGCGGCGTGGGCGGCGCCGCGTGCCCGGGAGGATTTCGCGGCCCGCAGACGGGCGCGGAACGCCTCGTGGGCGGCCTGCCGCTGAGCGTCGGTCAGCTCCAGATCCTCGCCGCCGGCGGGGGTGGCGTCGTCCCAGTCGTCCCGGAGCTGCGCGAGGCGGAGCGTGGTCTGCACGGCCGCGGCCACCTGGTCGCGGTGGCGGGCGGCGCGGCGGGCGCGGGGGGTGCCGGGCGTGCTGCGGCCGGTCCCGAACCCGGTTTCGTCACGTGACGAATCCTGGGCGGCGGGGCCGGCGGCGGCGCGTCCGAAGAGGGGTGTGACCGGCCCGTTGGCCAGGTCATGTGGTGCGGGAGCCGAAGCTCCGGGTACGCTGCTCAAAGCGTTGGGTCCTTAGTTCTGCCGGCTAAGCGAACTTGGTTAAGGGCTCACGCGGGGCGTTCCGGATTGCCGTCCGGGCGCCCCACGTTCTTTTGTGGGGTTGATCTTGCCCTATCCCGTGGGGCCGGTGTGCACCGACCCGCCCAAGTGGCTTGTGTGACTTGTCGGTCCGGAGAGAGGCCCGCACCGGGAGTGCGGGCCTTCGTCGTGGTCAGGCTGCGTTCGGCAGGGTCTCAGCGTGTACGCGGTCGGGGGTGGTGCGGCGGGTGCCGGCACTCTCGCGGCGGTCGGCGGTCCGCTGCTTCTTCGCCTGGTCCCGGCGGCGCTCGAACAGCTCCCAGGCGTCGGGGTGTTCGGCGTACCAGTCCTCGGCGCACGTCTTGTGGCACGGCTC
This sequence comes from Streptomyces sp. URMC 129, assembly GCF_051386415.1. Classification (NCBI taxonomy): domain Bacteria; kingdom Bacillati; phylum Actinomycetota; class Actinomycetes; order Kitasatosporales; family Streptomycetaceae; genus Streptomyces; species Streptomyces sp. URMC 129. The sequence goes on along the minus strand of NZ_JBPQTQ010000130.1, from coordinate 12,885 downwards.
GCCGCGCTCGGAGAGCAGGGGCGTCAGCCCCTCGCACAGCACGCAGTCGTCGAGCCCGGCCGGGTTCCAGTGGGAGCTGTCCGACCAGTCCAGGGCCGGGGGCCAGACGCGCGGGGCGGCGGTCATGCCATCACCCCCGCGCAGTACGGGCAGCAGCCGTAGCGGCGTGGCAGGCAGTACCCGCGGTCCAGGCCGCAGTCGGGGCAGGTGCGGCGGGCGCGCATCATCGCGTCGAGGGTGCGGCGGCGGCCGTCCGTCATCGGCCGGATGGGCGCGGCCTTGCTGACGTCGAACAGGTCGGCCCACCGCTTCGAGCGGGTCCAGACGATCCGGGCGACCGGCGGGTGGCCGTTCGGCCGCAGGCCCGCCGCCCGGAGCTGGCGGCGGGTCATCAGGCCATCCGGCGCGAGACGCGGGCGGTAGGTCGGCAGCGCGCTCACTCGTCACCGCCGGCGGTCTCGGTGTTCCGCTGGGCGAAGCGGCGGGCGTTGGTGTTGTCCACGGCCTTGATGCCGTCGCGGACGACGCCCAGGCCCTCGCGCCCGACGTCGGCCACCTTGCCGACCATCCCGGCCGTGGAGGAGACGGTGGTCCCGGCGGCCTGGGCGGTCTGGCCGACCGCGTTGGCGACGGCCGCCACGGCGAGGAAGGCGGCCTTCGCGGTGCCGCCGCCGCTGGTGTTGCGGGCGGCGTGGGGGGCGGGCTTGGCGTCCTTGCCGCCCCGGATCTTCTCGCCGTGGGCGGCGGCGGCCGGGGCGGGGCCGGCCTTCCCGCCCTTCCCGGCGGTGGGGTCCACTGAGGTGATGCGGGCGGTGAGGACCCGGCCGCCGGGGAGGGTCGCGCGGATGCGGCCGGGCTTGGCCTGGGCGAGCGCCTGGAGAGCGGCGGGGGTGACGCCTTCGACGGTCCAGAAGCAGCCGGCCTTCCGGCCGCCGTTGGCGCCGCGGTGCTTCTGCCCGCAGCTCGCGGAGACCATCGGGCCGGTCGCCAGGAAGGTGAGCTGGCGGGGGACGTCGCCCGGCCCGCGGCCGGGGCACCGGAGCACCTGGCCGTCGAGCTCGACGGGGCCGGTGAAGCGGATCGCGGTCATGCTGGCCTCACTTCCGGACGGTGACGGTGGCCGTCGCGGTGGCACGGCCGCCGAAGACCGCCTTCTGCGTGGCGGTCGCCGTGGCGGTGGCGACGTCGCCGGAGCCGGTGGCCGCGCCGTCGAGGGCGGCGCGGGCGGAGCGGGCGACGGCCGCGACCCCGGCGCCGCCGGCCGCGATCGCGCAGCCGACGAGCAGCAGGGCCGGGGCGGCGGCGGCGAGCGCGGGCAGCAGCAGGGACAGGCCCGCCGCTCCGGCGCCGACGCTGGTCCCGGTCGCGGCCATCACGAGCGCCGTGGTCTTCGCCCAGGCCGGGACCGGCTGGGCGGCGGGCGCCGGTTCGGGCGGCCGGGAGACGTAGGCCAGCACGCGCTCGCCGTTCGGGAGCGTGACGACCTCGGCGCCGGGCAGGTGCGCGAGGGCCTGGCCGCCGACGAACTGGACGACCGTGGCGGTGCGCTCGACGGCCGGTCCGGCGGCGGTGGTGATCGTGTAGGCGGGGGTCTGGGGAGCGGGGAGCGTCATCGTCGTCACCTCGGGTCCGTGGTCGGGTTTGCGGGGGTTTGGGCTACGCGACAGGCGACGCGACGCGATGCGACGGTGCAGGTCAGAGACGCGAGGCCCCATGCGATCCGGGCGGCGGTCACGCGACGGCATCCCGTGGAACGGGCGGCCGTCGCGTGACCCCTCGCATCGCTGACCTGCGGAATCGCGTGGCGTCGCATCGCGGATCGCGTGGTCATTCCGGGGCAATCCCGGCGGCGGCGCGGGTGTCGGCCAAGAGGTAGCCGCGGCCCCAGCCGCGCTCGACGGGGGCCAGCTCGCGGCCGGCGGGGAGGGCGTCGGCCAGGGCCTCGCGCAGCTTCCGCCCGGCGGTGCGGGCGTCCAGGTCAGCCACGGCCGCCCAGGGCTCGGGCGCCAGCCGGGCCAGGCCCGCCAGGACCTCGGCCGTCTTGAGGTGGTCGGGGTTCCCGGCCCGCTCGAAGACCTCCAGGAGCAGGCCGACCAGCCCCAGGTCCTCGACCGTCTCGGCCTCGGTCTCGGGCAGGGTGCCGGCCTTCGCGCGCAGCCGGGTGGCGTGCTCGACGATCGCCACGATGTGCGCGGTGACGTACAGGTAGGAGCGCAGGAACACGGCGTCCAGGCCCGTGACGTCGAGGAACCCGGCGCCGCGCTGGAGCGCGCTGACCAGGTGCCCGCCGAAGCCCTGCGCGGACTTCCCGGGCAGGATCGTGTCGGACGCCTGCGGGGTGGCGCAGCGCAGCGCCCACCTGACCCCGAGCAGGTCGCGCAGCGAGGTCTTCACCACGTCGCTGCTCGGCTTCTGCGTGCACGCGACGGTGATGATCCCGGCGCCCCGGGCGAGGGAGACGAGCGAAATGAGCTTCTGCGTCAGCCGCTTCGCGGTCTTCTCATCGAAGTTCGCGGTGTATTCCTTGAGTTCATCGATGAAGAACAGCAGCGGATACAAGTCCGGGTGCTTCGCGACGAGTTCCGGCGTGACTTTCTCCTCACCGAGGGAATTGAGCCGCCGGTAACGGCGCTGCATTTCGGCGCGGAGGTCGTCCAGGATCTCCTCGAAGACCTCGGGGTCGGTGGTGTCGTCGTACCGCTCGGCCAGGTGCGCGAGCCGCTTGAGGTTGCCGCCGACGCCCTTGCCGTCCACCAGCCACAGGCCCACCAGGGGGTCGAGGACGGCGGCCAGGAGGACGCAGAACGCGGCCACCGACTTTCCGGCCTCGGGCTCGCCGCCCAGCAGCATGGAGCGGCCCACCAGGCGGGGAATGTACTGGTCCACCCCGCGCACCGAGACCCCGACCGGAATGCGGTCGAAAATGCTGAACTCGCCGCCCCGCTCGACCAGTTCCATAAGCGGGCCCGGCGCCACGGCGCTGCCGGTGAAGGGCAGGTCGTCGGAAATGTAGAGGCTGAACCGGCGGGCGTTCTTCTCGAAGAACTCCAGGTCGATCTGGCCCGCGCCGATGGACAGCGCGGAGGCGATGACGCCCTTCTTCTTCGCCAGCTCCTTGGCCTCCGCGCCCTTGGGGAGGTCTGCGACGACCTCGGTCGCGGCCGGGCGGGTCTCGGTGGCCGGGTAGGACTTCACCAGGCCGACCAGGGAGATGTCGTCCGCCGGGGACGCGAGCTTGGTGGCGTGGATCGCCTCGCGCAGCCGGGCCTCGGTGAGCGGGGCGCCGCCCTCTTCGAGGAGCTGCGCGGCGGCCTGGGCGGAGTCGAGCACGATGCCGGGCACCGGGCCGTCGCCGGCGCGGCGCTGGATCTCCCGGCGTCCGAGCAGGAAGAGGGTCAGGAACAGCGGCAGCAGCACCGGGGCGGCGGTGGCCACGCCCCACACCTGGGCGATGGCGACCAGGGCAGCGACGTAGGACGTCGAAGCCGAGGCGGACAGCACGGTGGCCGGCTCGCGGTGCCGGGCGGCGGCGACCTCGCGCCGCTCCTTGCGCAGAGCGGCCACGTGGTCGTCACCCAGGCCCTTGCGGCGGGCCTGGTCGATCATCTCGCCGTACTCGCCCGCCTGCTGGTAGGACCAGACGTCGCGCAGGGCGACCCGGGCGCCGACGCCGGTGACCCGGGCCGCGCGCCACAGGTAGACCGGGGTGCGGATGGCGTGGAACCCGGCGCGGTTGCGCAGGACCTCGACGCGGTGCCGGCGGACGTCGGGGTTGGTCAGGGACTCGGGCAGCAGCGGCAGGGTCCGCCAGCGCGGGTCGTCGTCCGCGAGCTGCTCGACGACGACGCCCTCGACGGCGGCCGGGCCGCCGTCCGCGGGCTCGGGCTTGTCCAGGCGGATGGTGCCGGTGGTCAGGTCCGCGATGCCGTTCTCGGTGGCGTGCACCGCGGTGCGGGCGTCGGCCGCGATCCGCTCGTGGCTCTCCGGGCTCAGCCACGGGCCGATGACGACCGTGGTCTCTTCGTCAGTGTCGTGCGTGGTGGACATGGGGTCCTCCGTCCGAAGGTCGAGGGGGCGTGGGCCGGCCCGCCGGGGGAAGCGGGCCGGGGGAGGGGAGTCACTTCTTCGCAGGCGGCGTCTTCTTCGCGGCCTTCGCGCGGCCGGCCTTCGCTCCGGCCTTCAGCAGCCCGGGGAGGGCCAGGACCAGGAGCAGGACCGCCAGGGCGGCCAGGCCCGAGGTGGCCCAGCCCTGCTCGGGACCGAGGCGGATGAAGGTGTAGGTCCCGGCCGGGGCCGCCACGATCAGCAGCGGCGGCGCCCAGTTCGTCGGCTTGTTCTCGGCGGCCATCAGGCGCTCACCGCCTGGGAGTCGTCGCCGTCGCCGGTCACGAGCCGTAGCGGACGGACGGTGCCCATCCGTTCCGCGACGATGGCGTCGCGGACCTTGATGGCGTCCTTCCGGCGGATGCCCAGCCGCTTCGCCAGGGCGGTGGCGGAGATCGTCTTGCCCGCCGCGACCAGCTCGACGGCGATCTCCCGAGCCCGGGGCAAGTGCCGTTCCCAGGCCCGGTCTTCCGAGCCGTTCCCGGCGTCCTCGGCAGCCTCCCCGGCGCCGTTCCCCGCCTCGCTGTGCGGGCCGCTGACGGCCCGGGGCGCGGTGGCGTCTTCCCCAAGCGGGAATTGGGTTGTGGCGCCCTGCGGGAGGGCCTGGAGAGCGTCCAGCGCGGTGCTGGGACCGAGGCGGGGAATGCCCGCGCTGGGGGTGTGGGGAACAGGGTTGTAGAGCCCGGCGAGCAGGCCCGCGCGGACCATCTCCGCACGGGACTCCGAGGCGTCCTCGAACGCCTCGGCCAGCGTCAGCCGGGCGGCCGTCGCGGTCCGGTACAGCGCCGGGGTCATGCCCGGGTCGGCGCCGTAGTGGATGCGCCACGCGGCGGCGAACGCCTCACTCTCCGTCAGCTCCCCGAAGGCCGCGGCCGACATCAGCCGGTCGGCCGCCTCCGCGATCCCCTTGTGGTGCGCGCGCCGGTCCTTCGCGTGCCGGCGGCGGGCGCGGGCCTCGGCCCGCTCCTCCTTCGTCGGCCCCTCCGAGCCGTGCGTGCGCAGGTCCCAGACGAAGAACGCGAACACCGAGCTGGCGCCGAAGACCAGCGCCACCCACAGCGGCGCCTCGGCCGACCAGTGCCACAGGTTGATCCCGCCAGCGGCGAACGCGGTGGCCCACCCGGCGGCCCGGAACTTGCCCGTGGGCTGCCCGGCGTCCTCGGCCTTCTTCCCCATGAAGGTGATCGCCCAGACGCCGCCCTCGACCATCGCAGCCAGCAGCACCGCCAGGCCCAGCAGGACCCCGGCGTGGGTGAGGGCACCGACCTGGGAGAGCACGGCCGGGACGACGGAGGCCGCCATCACGAAGCCGACGAACAGGTCCGCCGGGTTCGCCCGCAGCCAGCCCAGCACCCGGGCGCGCTTCGCGGCCCGAGCCGCGCGGCGCTCAGCGCGGGCGCGTTCCTTCTCCGCCTGCTCCTGGCGGCGGCGCGCGTCGGCCCGCTGCTCGTCCTTGCGGCGCTGCTCGGCCTTCGCGGCCTCGTCGCGGCGGCGCTGCTCGGCCCGTTCGCGCTGCATGGCGAGCTGCGCTTCGAGCGCCAGCCTCTTGTCCTCTCGGGCCTGCTCAGCCCGGAGCGCGTCGTCCTTCCGGCGTTCCTCGCGGTAGCTGCTCACTCGGCACCCCCGGCGGTCTCGGGCTCGATCTCGTGCTTCTTGCGGCCCTCAAACCCGGCGGCGGCGATCAGCGCCCGGCGCAGGCACAGCACCGCGCCGGTGGCGGCCCCGGCCACCACGACGGCGGCCAGGAGCACGACGGCCGCCGCCGCGACGGCGGCGAGGATGAGGACCAGGAGGAGGACGGCCGGGCCGAACAGGGCCGGGTGCACGGCGTCCAGACGGGCCACCAGCACGGCCGCCGCCTGGCGGGCCTCGGTGACCATCTCGGGGCGGGAGGTCGTCGTCGCCATCAGCGCCGCCCCCCGGTGGGGGTGATCTGCTTCCAGGCGCCGCACGAGCAGGTGCAGATGCCCTTCGAGTCGGGGCTGCCGTAGGAGTGCTGGTGCGCCATTACGCCGCCACCTCCAGCCGGAGCACGAAGCAGCCGAGGCACTCGACGTCGGTCTCGTCGTTGTGGGTGTCGCAGTCCTGGCACTGCCAGGGGCCGGCCATCGGAACCGGCGCGTTCGCGAGCATCGCGTCGCGGGTCAGGTTCTCGACCGCCCAGTCCTCGGCGGAGTAGGAGACCGGCAGGCGCCGGACCTGCGCGTAGTCGGTGAAGTCGGCGGCCACCTCGCGGGTGTTGCGGGCCAGCCGGAAGTGGTGGGCGATCACCCGGCGGGCGATCGTGGCCAGCAGGCCGACCACCCGGTCGTCCAGGGCCCGGCCCCGGGCGGTGTAGCTGCGGTACAGCTCCAGGAACGTCTCGCTGGTCAGATCCTCGGCAAGGTGCCAGTCACGGCCGCCGATCTTCGCGAGGATGAAGGAGTGGACGCGGGGCTGGTGGGCGGCGAAAACCGCCGCGAACCGTTCGGCCGGGTCCTGGCCTGCGGTAACGTCGTCGTTCACGGGTCGTTTTCCTCTCAGGTTTCACGGCCCGACGGCCTCGGTGTGGCTGCACCGGGGCCACCTCCATTTCTGGAAGCGGGCATGGCGAAATAGGGCCTCTCTGGCCCTACTCCCTCTTTAGGTGCTAGCACCTAACGGGGTACTCTGATGATGTCTCGGGGGGGAGCCTGAGTCAAGGGCTACCTGCTAGCACCTATTTTCGTAGCTGCTAGCACTTACCGTTGTACCGAGCACCAGAACAGAGAGGAGGTGCCAGAGATGGCAGGGACAGCGGAGGAGATCGCCGCGCAACTGCGAGAACGGATTCGGACCGGCAAGCTGGGACCAGGGGACCGGCTGCCGACGATGGACGCGCTGGTGGAGGCCCATGGAGTCTCCCGTCAGACCGCGCGACAGGCGCTCAACCTGCTCAAGGCCGAAGGGCTCGTTGAGTACCGAGGGGGGAGGTCTGGGACCACGGTGAGGAAGCGCCCGACCGAGCGGCTTGTCCGCTCTCGCGGCATGGAGCGGGACAACCTGGGCTACTACTCCGGGGCGAACGTGCAGCACTGGCGGCTGGTCCCTGGGACGCAGACCGAGGTGAGCACGGAGCCGGTCCCGCCCGACATCGCGTCTCTGCTCGGTGTGCCCGCCGGCACCCCGGTGGTGGTCCGCAAGCGGCTGAACGGCGACCCGGGGGTGCAGGAGTACCGCCAGCTCACAGATAGCTGGCTGCACCCCGACGTCGTGGAAGCGCTGCCGGTGCTCGCCGGGAAGACCGGCCTGGGCGGGATCTACGACCGGATTGAGGAGTGGACCGGGCAGCCGATCGTCTGGGAAGAGGAGATCACCGCCGTCACCGCGAACCCGGCCGAGGTCGCGGCGCTGCTCCTGCCGCCCGGGGTCCCCCTGCTACGGGTCATCCGCACGTCGCGGATCAAGGTGGACAAGAAGCCCGTGGTGGCCGAGGTGAACGACATCAGGATGTCGGCCGAGCTGTTCAGCGTGCGGTATCCGCTGACGCGCCAGGGAGATGCGAAGTGGCCCGTGAAGCCCGCGACGGCCGACTTCTACAAGAGCTGACCCGGGGGCGCCCCAGCGCCCCAACAGCCGAGGCCCGCACCGGACGGTGCGGGCCTTCGTTGTGTCCGGCGCCGGACCTGGGGTGATACGTGTCGCACGTGAGGCGCCTCTAGAGTGCGACGCGTATCACTGGGTCGTGGTCGGGGGTGGGACGCGTCGCACGCGTCCCACGGTTCCTACGGGTGCGAGGCGTTTCTCGACAGCGGCGGCCTGCTCGACGGCCGCCTCCAGGAGCGCGGCGACAACCGCGTGCTTGGGCACCCGGGTGGCGTGGTGGATGTCGTCCACGGCCGCGCTGAACGCGTCGGCCGCGGCTGACGTCGTGTACCAGCTCCGGCGCGTCTTGGCCTCGGCTTCGCGCTGCCGCCGGCGGGCGGCGGCGGCCTCGGCCCGGCGCTGGGCGGCCAGGACATCGGGGGTGACTTCGGTGACGTCGTCATCGTCGGGCGGGGGCGGCGCCATCCGTTCCGGCTTGGCGGCGGCCATCAGCCGGCCTTCCCGGCCGGGACGGACGGCAGCTCGGCGACGCCGACTTCCGCCAGGAGCGCGGGGACGTCGAGGAAGTCGGCCGGGACCCGGGCGAACGCGCGGGAGTAGCCGACGCGGTAGCGCAGCTCGGTGTCGCACAGCGGGTAGACCGGGTGGCCGCCCTCGCCCGAGGTCAGGATCTCCCGGGCGTCCGCCGGCTGCCGGGTGCGGTGGTCGGTCCGGGACAGCACGACGTAGGAGTCGAAGCCGCCAACCGCGCTGTTGGCCGCCGCCGTGCGGGCCTCGCGCCAGGTCTGCCCCAGGCGGCGGATCTCCGACTCATCCGCCCCAATCGGGGTGAGCAGGAGGTTCGCCCACTCCAGCGCGCTGGAGAACACGGTCGGGTTGCCGCCGCCGATGTCCCCAATCACGTGGTCCACCTCGCTGCGGGCAGCCTCGATCTCTTCGTTGATGTCGGGGAAGGGGTGCCGGACGACTTCGACGCCGGCGGGCCACTCCCGGCCCATCCGCTTCGCGTCGCGGTGCCAGTCGTGGGCGGTCTGGCTCACGGTGTCGCCATCGAACACCTTCACCGTCCGGCCGTGGACGACGGCGAGGTAGAGCGCCATCAACATCGCGAGCCGGGTCTTGCCCACACCTCCCTTGAGCGTCCCGACCACGATCACCTGAGCCGCCATCGGGCCCCACCTCCGTGTACTCCTGGCGGCCCCCGGCGGGCCGCACGTCATCGGCGGCAGGTTACTCGCACCCGTGCGACGCGTCGCCCCTCTCGCACCTCTCGCACACGTATCACAGCAGGTCAGGCCCAGCACGGAGGATGAGAGTTCGGGCCGGTGGGTGGGACGGAAACGGTGAGCGGCCTACGTGGCAGGCCGTCGCCCGGGTGCGGGCCGCCGCGAATGGCTGCCAAGGGCAGGCTGGCTACGGGGAGGGGGGTCCCCTCCGGAAGGCCGTCCCGGTAACCGAACAGACGATCGGGCGTGCTGCCGGTGCCGCCCCGCGCACGGATGACCGTCGCTGGGGACGTCCGGCCGGTGGTCGGCTGGGGTAGGCGCGCACCCCGCTTCGCGGGGCCTGCCCTGGCCGCCGCGCCGTCCGGACGTGCGGCGCCGCTGGGCTGCCGTAGCGGGCGGCGGGGGCCGGCCTTCACCGCCAGGTCCTCCCCGGCCGGGTCAACGACCGCGCTGCCGCGTGAACCACGTCCCCGCCGCGCGTAGTCCTCGGGCCGCGTCGGGGTGCCCATCCGGCCGCCGGGTGAGTGGGTGCGAGGCGGTGCACCTCTCGCACGAGTGCGAGACTTCGCACGCGTATCACGGCTGGTCGGGGCCGCACGCGCGGGGACGGGTGCGACCGGTCGCGGGGGCCGACCTTCACGACCAGGAGGACGACGAAGGCCCCGCCCGGGTCGGGCAGGGCCTCGGTCGGCACGCGGGTGCGGGTCAGGCATCCTCGTCGTCGGTGGCGACGTCGGCGGTGACGACGATCTCCACCAGCGGGCGGCCCGTCCCGATGTCCTTCGCGACCACAACGTGCAGGTGGACGTAGCCGTTGTGCTCCCGCTCGGGCCAGCGCTCGACGGTGAGGCGGTCCTCGTGTCCGTAGCGGCCTTCGAGCCAGGTGGCCCACGCCTCGAACGCGACCCGGCGCGCGGCGGGTTCGGGGTCCATCGCCTGGCCGTACAGCGCGCCGGTCGCCGGGACGCTCCAGGTCACCGGCGGCAGTTCGGCGTTGGCGCCGGCCGCCAGGAGCTCGATGAGGCGGTTGGCCTTCTCGCGCTGCCAGCGGCGCCGGTCGGCGTCAGTGATCTCTCCGAGGATGCTCACGCCGCGCTCCCCTTCCCCGTCTTGCCGCCCCAGGTACGGACGGTGCCCCGCGCGAGGGCGGTGAGCTGGCCGATCCGGCGCTCGGAGACCTCGGCCTCCAACGCCTTCACGACCAACGGCTTCAGCTCCTTGTCGATCTCTTCCAGGCGCGTGATCAGGCGGATGCGCTCCTGGCCCAGCGGCCGGAGGGCGTCCTCGGCCGCCGCCCGGAGCTGGGCGGGTGTCTGTGGTGTCGTCTCTACCATGCGGCCCATCTTAGACCATGCGGTCTACGTGATGCCATAGCGTCCGCCGTGAACCTACTTGCGCAAGCTAGACCACATGGTCTAACGTGTACCGCATCGCGATTCGTCACGTGACGAATCGAAGGTTGACCGGCAGAACACGATGACCAGCCGAACGAAAAGGAGATCGATCTCGTGACCACCACCCCGAGCACCGGCGACAGCCTGGACACCGCCATCGCGACGGTGCTCACCCAGCAGACCCGGACCGACTCGAAGGCCGGCCTGCTGCTGACCCTGGACAGCATCCTGGTCGCCGGGCTGGCGGCCATGGCCAACGGCATGTCCACCCCGGCCGCCGTCGTCGCCGGCGCCGCCGCCGTGGCGACCGTCGTCGCGGCGGTCCTGGCCGTTCTGGTGACCCGGCCCCGCCTGGGCAACGGCACCGACCGCGGCTCGTTCGTCCACTGGGCGACGCTGGCCGACGACCAGGCCGTGACTGCCGTGCTCGCGGAGGACCGCCGCGCGGCCCACCTGCGGGTGATGTCCCGCATCTGCCTGACGAAGATGCGGCTGCTCCAGCACGCGACCGACGCCACGCTCCTGGCTGTCGGCATCCTCGCCGTGGCGGCCGTGGTCGCCGCCCTGGCCTGATCCGAGGGAGGACCCCCATGTGGACCACCGTGATCGCCGTTCTGGGCACGCTGGCGGGCGGGGCCCTGGCCAGCCTGAGTCAGTGGACCGACCGCCGCGCGGAGCGGCAGCGGGCCCACCGGCAGCTCGTGGCTGACCGTGTGGCTGAGCTGCTGGACGCGGTGCTGGTCTATCGCGAGCGGCACTGGCTGCTGATCGCCGCCCTGCGGGACGGGCAGACGGAGACCGCCTCGGACCGGGCTGCCCGGTACGCGGCCCGCTCGGAGGTGACCCGGGCCAGGGGGCGCCTGATCCTGGCCACCCAGGACCCGGCCCTGCGCGCCGCAGCCGAGGAAGCCGCTTGGTCCGCGATCGAGCTGTCCGGCATCGAGACCGGCCCGGCGACCGAGCGCCGGTTCAGCGAGGCAGCCGAGGCCGCGCTCGCGGCCGGCCGGGAGCGGTCCCGGGACGCGCACACAGCGCTGCTCGACCTCGGGGCCGCCTACGCCCACAACGCCCGGTAGACGCCCCACCCGCCCCACCGGCAACGAATTTGGACACCAGCGCACTTCCTCGCACGGCTCTTCCTGGCGGGGGATAAAGTGCAGGAGATGGGCCACCGCGCTGGCCCAACCGCCCATGCGGGCCGGCCGCGACCGGCCCCGCGACCGAGGCGGCCAAGGTGCCCCGCACCGCGCGCCCCAAGCCACCAGCTCGACGCCTGCCTTGCGCTGCCCGGGGTCGCGGACCCGCGCAGCGCCACCGAGGAGGCTGAGCTATGCCCATCGACCACGCTCGCAAGAAGGCCATCCGTGAACGGATGGCGTACGCCGGGCTGTCCTACCGCGAGGCCGCCGCCGAACTGGACGACCCCCGCAACGAAGTCCTCTGCCGGACGTGTGGCTGGACGGTCGGGATGGTCTGCCCCGAGTGCTCCCCGGGCTGCGGCTGCTCGGTCGGCTGCACCGGGTGGCGCCACGGCGAGTTCGGCGACGACGACCACGACCCCAACGCCTGCTCGGAGTGCGGCGCCGGCGGCAGCGACGACCCGTACGGCGAGTGCGTCTGCTACGAGTACGACGACGAGGACCAGGAGGTGACCGTCGCATGAGCGTCGAGGCCGCAGTCGAGCTGGCCACCTGGGGGGTGGCCGTCTTCCCGCTGCCGCCCGGCGGCCGGGTGCCCGAGCGGGGCTGGCAGCGGCAGGCCAGCGCCGACCCCGAGCACGTACGGGCCGCCTGGCCCAGCGAGGCCGCGAACGTCGGAGTGGCCTGCCGCGCTAGCGGCGTGCACGGCCTGGTCGTGCTCGACATCGACGGCGACGCGGGCGAACAGCAGCTCCGGGGCCTGTGCCGGGCGGCGGGCGAGCCGTGGCCGGCCACGGCGCTGATCCGTACTCCGCACGGCTGGCACCTCTACCTGTGGGCGCCGCCCGGCGTCGTCATCCCCAGCACCTCCGGCCCGCGCTCGCCCCTCGGGCCCGCGATCGACGTCCGGGGCCCCGGCCAGCGCAGCGGCGGGTACGTCGTCGGCCCCGGCTCGACCGTGGCGGGCGAGACCTACGTCGTCCAGCTCGCCCGGCCGATCGTCCCGCTCCCCCGCTGGCTGGTCCAGCACCTCACCGGCACCCGGCCGGCCGGGCCGCCAGTCGATCCCGTCACCACGCTGGCCAACGCGGCGGCGCGCGCCGGCCTCGACAACACGACGGTGACACGCTTCGGTTCCGAGGTCCGCGTGCTCCTGGCGGGCGAGGACGCCAGCATCCTGGCCCGGGTGCTGGGCCTGGACCCGGAAGGGCTGCTGCCCATGGCGGTGAGGGCCGTGGGCTTCCACGCCAGCGGATCGGTCACCCCTGCCGGCACCTCGCTGTACCTCGGTGACGACGACGCCCGGCGTCTGGCCAACTGCCTCCCGGCCCGCGAACCGGCATAGCTCCGCCCTGCACCGGCCCGCATCCCGCCCGGGGTGCGGGCCTTCGCCATGCCGCCGACGGCGAGCAAGTTGTGCGGTTCGAAACTCGACCACGCGCCGCCCGAGGGCGGAGC
>NZ_JBPQTQ010000129.1:0-18466 GCF_051386415.1 Streptomyces sp. URMC 129 | reverse complement strand
CGGTTACCACCGAGGTCACCAGTCTGTGCCCGTGTTCGAAAGCGATCTCTGACTATGGCGCCCACGACCCCCTCACCCGCGGCCTCCCCGACCTCTCCCACCGGCACGCCGACGCCATGACCATGGAAACGGTCCCCGCCACCGGCCACTTCATCGCCGAAGAACGCCCCACCTGGACCACCCACCGCATCGCCGACTTCCTGTCACGATGACGACGCGGCACATGCCCCCGGCCCCGGCAGCCTCTGCGGGCACCGCGTGGAGAGGAGGCGGCGGCCCCCAGAAACGCAAATCCCCGCTCGATCGACATGATCGGACGGGACCCCGCCAACCGCTCACACCTGGATTTGTGAACGGCCTGCCGGGTGCAGGTCTCATCCAGCGACGTATGCGACAGCGTCGTGGCTATGGATGCTTTCTAGATTGCAGACCCTCACCGAGTGACGAAGACCCCGCTCACGGCAGACGTGGCTGACTTCGCGAGCAATATCTTCGACGAACACGGGATGGTCGTACGCCTGCATCGTCAACGCACGTTCATCCGGACGTTTCACCAAGGGCATGACGGGAGCGGACGCACACCGTTCCAAGAGTCGTACGGCTTGCTGCACCCCAAAGGGATAGGGAGTCTCCCCGTGCCCTGTCACGGACAGGGTGACGCGGCTGCGCTGATTGTGGGCGCCATAGTCAGAGATCGCTTTCGAACACGGGCACAGACTGGTGACCTCGGTGGTAACCGAGGTGATCACCGTCGTGTCTCCGTCGTCCCAGCGGCCGTCGAACCGGACATCGTGAACCTGGAACGACTCGGTGCCAGTCGCAGGCGCGATCACCGTCGTACTCAACGGGACGGCTACCGACACCGCAAGCGCCGGTGTGTCCAGGAGGTCCGCACCGACTTTCAGCACGTGCGGCAGCCTGCGCGGATCGAACCGGCGAAGGTGCTCGTGGGCGAGAGCCACCATGCGGCTCATGTGGGTGCCACGGCGGTCATGCTGGAGCCGTACGGTCACTTCGATCTCAGCGATGCCCTCCTGGCGGAGGTGGCCGTCTTCGAAGTACAGCGGGTAGCGCAGGCCGCTGATGCCGACATCGTCAATCTCGATGCCGCGGGTGTCGGTCTCGTTTTGGATATCGTGCATCGCTCACTCCCCCCGATAGGTGCAGCCGGACGTGCACGTCTCGCGGACGGTGAGCGCGGATAGGTCGGGCAGGGTCGGCTTCAGCCGCTCCCAGATCCAGCGGGCGAGGACCTCGCTAGTCGGGTTCTCCAGGCCCTCAATGTCGTTGAGGTAGTAGTGGTCGAGTTGCGCTTCGAGGGGCTTGAAGGCCTTCTTGAGGTCGCCGAAGTCCATGACCCAGCCCGACTCGGGGCCGACGGGAGCCTCGACATGGACGATGACCTTGTAGGAGTGGCCGTGCAGGCGCGCGCACTTGTGGCCCTCCGGCACGTTGGGCAAGCGATGTGCAGCTTCGAAGGTGAACTCGCGGAAGATTTCCATTACTGAATTCCCAGATACTTGTGCGTCTGGAGAGAGAGGATCCAGCGCGGGTTCTTCATGCAGTAGTCGACAGTCGCCCTGGTGTTGGTTTCAACGTCCGGGCCGTCCATGGGCTGGAGCCGGAAGTGCCGGAAATCCAGATGCTCGAACTGACGGGGGTCGCCGCCAAGTTGGGGGTAGACCAGCTTCAGTTCGTCTCCGCTGGTCACGACCAGTTCGGAACCGATCTTGGGGCTGACGCAGAGCCAGTCGATGCCGTTCGGTGGTACGCGGGTGCCGTTCGTCTCGACGGCAACCTCGAAGCCGCGGGCGTGCAGCGCGTCGATCACCGCTTCGTCGAGTTGTAGAAGCGGCTCGCCGCCGGTGCACACCACGAAGCGGTGCTCCCTGGACAACGATGGCCACGCCTGCTCGATGGCTTGAGCGAGGTCGTCCGGGGTCCGGAACCGGCCGCCGCCTTCCCCGTCGGTTCCGACGAAATCTGTGTCGCAGAACTGGCAGATCGCACGGTGACGATCCTTCTCCAGGCCCGTCCACAGATTGCACCGGGAGAAGCGACAGAAGACGGCTGGACGGCCTGCGTGACTCCCTTCGCCTTGCAGGGTGTAGAAGATCTCCTTGACCAGGTAGGTCATTCTCACGCGCCCTGATACTGCACGGGGTCGGTGACGCCGGCCTCGGCGAAGCCCTTGAGGCGAAGCAGGCAGGTCTCGCAGTGTCCGCATGCCCGCCCCTGCTCGTCCGGGTCGTAGCAAGAGGAGGTGAGGGAGTAGTCCACGCCGAGGCGCAGGCCCTCACGGACGATGTCGGCCTTCGACATGGCGATAAGCGGCGAGTGGAGCTTGAGACTCTGCGTGCCCTCGACCCCGGCGCGGGTGGCCAAGTTGGCCATGCGCTCGTATGCCTCCATGTACTCAGGGCGGCAGTCCGGGTATCCACTGTAGTCGACCGCCGTCACTCCGGTGAAGATGTCGCTCGCCCCAACCGTCTCCGCATAGGCGAGGGCGAAGGAGAGGAAGATCGTGTTGCGTGCCGGGACGTACGTAATAGGAACGCTGCTGCCGGTGTCCTTGTCCCCGGCGTCGTCCAGAGACTCGTGCTTCGGAACGTCGATGTCCGACGTGAGCGCGGATCCGCCGAAAACCCGCAGGTCGATGTCCGCGATGACGTGCCGAGCGACCCCCTGCGCCTCAGCCACACGCTTCGCGGCCTCAAGCTCCACGCTGTGCCGCTGCCCGTAGCGGAAGCTCAGCGCGTACGGCGTGTAGCCCTGGTCCTTGGCGATCGCCAGAACGGTCGTTGAGTCCAGTCCGCCACTCAGTAGAACGATCGCGGAACGCTCCGCCATGCCTGCTCCTAGTTAGCTCCGTGTGTACTGCGGCAGCCTACGCGAAAAGTGACAGGTAGAGTAACGGCGACAGACTGGTAGTTACGAGCGTCGGGAGCCGAGCTGCGTGAGGCAACTTTCACTTGTGGTCACATGTACAGACCGTAAGGCTGTAGCGCCGGAAGCCTCACTGCACGCAAGGTCACTACCAGTCGGGACCGTGGAGGAACGCTCGACCATCTGGAAGGGGCGCGTCGCGGATGCCTCCGTCACCCATCCACTCGACAGGCTCTACTGCGGCGACCACTGGACACAGTCGCGTCGCCTCGTCACTACGGCCGCCAAGGCTGGTTTCGACGCACGGCTATGGGTCGCGTCCGCCGGCCTCGGCCTTCGGCCAGCATCCGAGCCGGCCCCGGCATACGCGGCGACATTCAGCACGCGACACGCTGACTCGGTAGCCACCTCTGCGGATGGAAGCGCCCAGTGGTGGAAGCACCTGCAAGAGGAGCAAAGTCGCACAACATTGCAGGAACTCGGAAAAAGCGGGCCAATCTTGATGGTTCTCTCCGAGGTCTACGCGAAGGCCATGGAAGCCGACCTCCGAGCTCTAGGTGCCGTTGCGAGCGAGGCGCTGCTGGTAGGCGGTGTCGAAGAGATCCCCGGCATCCGAAGAGTCGCCTCGGACGCCGGGCTGCGACTCGCGCTCGGCGGACCCCTCACGAGCCTCAATGTCCGCATGGCCGCTTCCTGGCTCCAGCACTGCGAGGACAGTCGACTGACCTCTGAGGCCACCAGTTCCGCCTGGCACGAGTGGGCGTTGGGTGTACCGAGGCCAGAACAACTCAGCCGTCAGCCCATGACCGATGCAGAGGTCATCGCCTTCATTAGGCAGGAGACGGGGGCTCAACCGGGCATCTCACGGACGCGGCTGTTGCGGATCCTGCGCGACAGCGGCCGAGCATGTGAACAGAGCAGGTTTGCCACCTTGTTCAAGCGAACCATGGGGGATCAGTGACCGAGAACCTCATCACACGCAGAGCTCTGCGGATCAATCAGCACCCCGACATCCCCTTGTACCTTTTTGCCCTGGAAGCCGGAGAAGTCGACGTCGTAGCCGACGTTGCGCGGATCTCACGCGATGAGGCAGGAAAGCTCCTCGGCTACCAGCGCCCCGAGAAGAAGCAGCACGTAAAGCAGATCTTGGAGTATCTGGACGGGGACGAGGTGCTGTTTCCGAACGGACTCATCCTCGCACTTCCATCCTCGGTACGTTTCAGAGGAAGCCGCGGCCCGAACCCTAGCGACGGCCTTGCAACCATTGGGATGCTTGAGATCCCACTGCCAGAGTCACGGGAGGCTCCCCGTCCGGCTCTCATCGTTGATGGCCAGCAGCGGAGCCTGGCCCTTGCGCGTACTCGGAATGCCAAGTTGCCTATCACAGTGGCTGGCTTCGTTTCCGAAGATCTGCATGTCCAGCGCGAGCAATTTTTGCGGGTGAATACAGTGTCGCCCCTCCCCAGCGACCTGGTCTCCGAACTCCTGCCGGAAGTGAACACTCAGCTACCTACCAAGCTCTCGGCTCGTAAGCTTCCGGCGATCTTGGTGAATGCACTAAGCCAGGATGGCGACTCACCCTTTAAGGGCCTTATCAAACAAGCGTCGACGACAGCTAGCCGGAAATCTGAGACTGTCGTTAAGGACAACAGCCTGCTTCAGGCGATCACCGCGTCATTGTCGCCTTTTGGGGTGCTCTTCCCTTACAAAGACTTGTCCAGCGGAACCATTGATACGAGCACTATTCGCAAGATCCTTGTCGTCTACTGGACGGCCGTGCGAGACACCTTTCCTGACGCCTGGGGAATCTCCCCCAATAAGAGCCGGCTGATGCACGGCGTCGGCATTCGGTCAATGGGACAGCTCATGGACCGCGTCATGGAGAGAGTGATGTTTGAGGTAGACATCAACTCGGATGAGGCATACAGCAAGGTCATGGGCGAATTGGCCGTAATCGAACCCTACTGCCGCTGGACCAAGGGGCGCTGGCCCGAGATTAACTACAACTGGAACGAATTGGAGAACATCACAAAGCACATCAACATCCTGTCGAATTACCTGATTCGTGTTTACCAGAAGGCAAGGATGGGCGCAGCGTGAGGTTCTACTTCCCGGACAGCCAGGACCAGGTCAGTCCGAGTTATGACTTCCTCAATGACGAGTATTCTCCTTTTCGCGTCCGGCAACGGGACGATTTCTACGCCCATCAGGCTGTGAAGCCGGCACCTTATGACGGCATCCTGGTCAGCAAGGCCATTGTCGACGGGTCCGTCAAGGGGGCGGGTAAGTACAGCGCACCGCAGCGTGAACGTCTCTACCGGCTTGGCGTGCGGAATTTCTTCAGGCTCCCCAAGACGATGAGCAGTCTGGGGGACTGCGGAGCCTTCAACTATATCGACGAAGAGCGCCCACCCTATACGGTTGATCAGGTACTCGAGTTCTATATCGGCTGCAAGTTCAACTCCGGAATCAGCATCGACCACGTAATCTTCGGATATGAGCCCGAACTCACCGAAGAGGACGCAAACCCTGCATGGGTAAAGCGACGTGAGATTTCGCTGGAGTTGGCTGAAGAATTCATCGCTGCTGTCAGATCACGCAATTCCAAGATCCTCGAAGAAGACGACAAGCTCGAACCGGTCGGCGCAGCACAGGGCTGGAGCCCGGACAGCTACGCCGACAGCGTTGCCCGACTTCAGAAAATGGGCTACAAGCGGATCGCCCTAGGCGGCATGGTTCCACTGAAGACACCCGAGATCGTGGAATGCCTGAAGAAGATTGCGAAAGTTCGCGCAGAAGGAGTTGACTTCCATCTCCTCGGAATCACTCGCGTCGACAGCATGCAAGAATTCGCGAAATTCTACGTAGAAAGCTTTGATAGCACTTCTGCTTTCCGTCAGGCTTTTATGGATGAGCGCAACAACTATCACACCGCAGATACAGCCTACACGGCGATTCGCGTTCCGCAGGTCGACGGAAATCCAGCTCTCAAGCGATTGATCCTGGCCGGCGTCGTATCCCAATCCGAAGCAATCAAGACCGAGCGAGAGTGCCTTCAACTGCTACGCGATTACGACAAGGAGTTGGTGGATGCCTCAGAGGTCTTGGATGCCCTGCGCCGCTACCAGGTGCTCCTCGGCGACGCCAAGAAGCTGAAGCAGTTGGACAGGCAACTGGAGCGATACGGTGCCACGCTGGCCGACAGGCCATGGAAGCACTGCCCATGCGACCTCTGCCGGGAACACAAGATCGAGATGGTTATATTCCGCGGGTCCGAGCGTAACAAGCGCCGCGGATTCCATAACATGACGGTACTCGAAGCAAAGATGCGCAAGCTGTCGTTCACATAATCACCCAGAACGCGCATAACACCCAAAGTAACCCAACAGGAGATGATGTGGCCGACCGCTACGAGCTAAAGCTACCCGCCCTCAAGATCCTCCAAGGCACCAAGGAGATCTACTGCTTCGCCGTCGACGGCAAGAAACTGCACGACTTTGCCGCCGTGTCGCGCATCCGCCGTGACGACCAGAAGCGGTTGCAGGGGTACCAGCGGCCCGAGGTCCTTAGCCACATCCGCTCAATCCGCCGCTACGTGGAGTCCGAGGGAGCGATGCTCCCCAATGCCGTGGTCCTCGCGTTCGACGAGCGGGTGAGGTTCGAACCAGCGGTCCGCCGCGGCAATGTGAAGTACTCCATCCCGGGCGAGCTGATCATCCCGGTCGACGAGTCACTGGCCGACGACGAGAAGCCGGCCTGGCTCGTGGACGGGCAGCAGCGCAGCGCCGCCATCAGGGACGCTGAACTCGCTGAGTTCCCTGTCGCCGCCGTGGGCTTCATCGCATCCGGGCAGGAAGAGCAGCGGTCGCAGTTCATCCTGGTCAACTCCACCAAGCCGCTCCCCAAGGGACTCGTGTACGAGCTCCTGCCCGAGACCACTGGCCAGCTGCCGCGTTCTCTGGCGCGCAGGGCACTCGCCGCGAGGCTCATGGTCCACCTGAATATGGGGGACGGTCCCTTCAGCGGAAGGATTAGCAGCCCCACATCCCCGACCGGAGACATCAAGGACAACAGCGTTCTGAAGATGCTGGAGCACAGCATCTACGAGGGCGCCTTGTACCAATACCGCAACGCCACCGACGGCACCGGGGACGAGGAGCGGATGCTGGCCCACCTGCTGGCCTTCTGGACGCCAGTGGCAAGCATCTTCCGCGAGGCGTGGGGGAAGCCCCCGAAGGAGTCCAGGCTGACCCATGGGGTGGGCATCCAGGCGATGGGCTTCGTCATGGACCGGCTCACTGCGGATGTCCCGGTCGACAAGGTCGACTGGGATGACGTTCGTGCCATTCTGCGTGGGCTGGAAGAGCACGTGGCCTGGACCTCGGGTAAATGGAACTTCGGAGATGACCATCAGCCCAACTGGAACAGCCTGCAGAATACGTCCAAGGACGTACGGCTGCTCAGCAGCTATCTGCAAGCCCGAGTCAGCGCCTAGCCCATAGCTCGCGCCTTGCTGCGGCGGCCGCCCGGTCCTGGGCGGCCGCCGTTCTGTTAGGACTCTGCTGCTGCGATGCGGAGCGCATCGACCGCAGCGCGGAGGAGCGATGCGGAGCCACTCCCGTTCGCATATCCGACGTGCTTTGTTGTCTTGTTCTGATCAATGAAGCCGGTGGCCGCGTGCTTGGCACAGCGCGTGGCCAAAACGATCACATTCGCAGTACGGGCCTTCTGCCGCAGCTGCGGCGTGCCTACGTGGTCGTAAGCCGTCAAGACCTTCACAGCGGGAGCGAGCCGCTTCAGTTCCTCCTGGCATCGGGTGAGCACTGCCTCGTCCAGTGAGTAGAGAAGCAGCGTCGCCGAGGGGAACGCGACGGGCGTGTTCTCCTTGCTGTCTTCGCCAGCAGGAGCATCCCAGGAGAAGCTGATGCCGAGGTCTTCAGAGAGCCGGCGCGCGAAGGCAAGGTCTGCCTCAGTGAGGCGGCGGCTATGTGCAGACAGAGGCCCGAGCAGTTGCGAGCACAGGCTCGTGCGGGCCTCAGGATCAGGGCACGCTGCAAGGAACAAGCGGTCGACGAAGTCCAAGACAGCCGAGGCCCGTTCGGGAGCAACCCACCGATCCGTGTCCGAACCGATGTCCTTAAGGATCTCCGCGTACTGCTCGGCAGAGGGAGCAGCGCGAAGTGCGATCTCCATCAGCGCCTGCAAGGCCGCCAAGTCGCCAGGGCTGTAGCGGTTGAAAAGCACTGCGTTGCGGATGAATGCGTGGGCGCATTCGGGTGCGGGGTCATCGTAGCCCACGGCATCGATGAACGAGCCCACTGCCCGCCATAGTTCTCGCGCGGCGCCGTCGCTCAACCCGTCCAGGAACTCGGCGAGGGTCCCATCGTGCTCTGCAGGAGTGGGCCACAGGGTCCACTGTTCCTCATCCAGTGCGTCCTTCGCCGCGCTGTCGCCCTCGGCGAGCGCGAAGAACAGGGCTGGCCAATCGTTGATCGGAGTGGCCGTGTCTGCCGACTCCTCGGCTTGCGCGACTGTGGAGGCATCGAGGTCGCCCGAAGCCTGGGCAATGAGCGCATTGGCCTCGTTCAACACGAGTGTGGGGATCTCGGGTGTTTGATCGAGGTCCTCAGCAGCCGTCACGAACCGGCGTGCGGCCTCTACGTTCTTGAGGATCACGCAAGCCAGAAGGAGCACCGTCATGGCCTGTGGTCCATACGACCGCGGGTCGCCTGCGAGCAGCTCGGGGACGGCCCTGCCGTGGCTGATGAGGTTGGACCTGGCCGCCTCCAGATTTCGAGCCGCGAGTGGCTCCTCCAGAGCAACGGTGTACACGGCGTTCAGGATTGCTGCCTTCACCGGCGCAGGAGGATCTTGCCGGGCTACGTCCTGGAGTGCCGGGAACTCCAGCACCTTGGTACTCGCTCCGAGACGGTCAAGTCTCTTGAGCTTGAGATGCGCGAGATTCGTCGCGGTAAGCCCGCCCGCGGCGGCGAGTTGCTCAAGGAGGTCAAGCGAGGCAGCTTCGCCGCCGGCCGCGAGAGCCGCGTCGAACTCGGCGATGAGACGCCCGACCGGCTTTACTACGCGCCATAGCCTTGGCGGACGCCTCAGGTAGGTCTGCTGCATCAGTAGCAGAGCATCAGTCAGGCCCTGCCGGTACTTGTCGCTTTCCCCGGTTGTCAGCCGGAAAGTGGAACGTTCGCCGGACAGGTCGATGACGGCGCGTTCCACGGGATCGTCCCGGTTGAGGAGAGTTGGACGAAGGCCACCGCGCTCCATGTTGCAGTAAATGTACGTAGGCCCGGCAAATGCCTCAATGAGTTCAGCTGTCTTGCCGACATCTGCTGGGTCACGTGCGATGGCGTACATCGAGTACGCCTGGCTTTCGGCGACCCAACGAGGGAGGACGATGGGCGCGTCGTTATCGCCCAGCGCGATCTTGACGAAGGGCTCGGTGCGCGCCGTCCACGAGTGCTTGGGGTCCATCTTGGGCCACGCGTCGTTGCCCTGGCCGAAGAACCTGTGCAGGAACGCCTGGATACGATCAGTGGTCCAGGACGTGGTCTGGTTCATTCTCCGTTCCCCCACCGCTCGGCCAGGTCAATGCGTGCTTGAGCGGCAGCGTCGCTGCCTGCCCGGTAAGTGATCTTTTCGTCGTTCCGGGCCATGCCTCGGATCGTGAAGTTCATCGATCCGCTCAGCATCCAGTCATTCCCGCACAGCGTCTTCTCGTGGACATCCGGGTCGCGGACGATGTGAAGCTGCCTTCCTGATGCCGCCTTCATCAGGCGGCGCAGGAAGTCCTCGTTGTGGGGATCATCACGAGTCACGACGTGTACCTGTGCGCCACCATGGGCGATGCGGGCCACGGCGTCTGAGAGTCGGCACCCCACGGGAGGGGTGTCTCCAAAGAGTGCGTCGTAGGCGCCGTGGCTGTTGTCGAGGACCTGGACGTCGGTGATCCACGCGGACACCAACCACAGGTGGTCGCTGGGTGCGATGAACTCCGCGATCAGCGCGGCGGACAGCAAGGTGTCAACGCGAATCGCGGTGTGCTGCCCAGTGCGGAGGGTTCGTTCCTGGGATTTCACTGGGCTGCCTCCCTCAATTCGACCCTGACTCGAATTTCGTTCTGGTGGCGGACTACGCCGCAGATTTCTCCGTAGACGCGCAGCACATCCCGGTCGATGGGCGTGACCGGGACCTGCTTCAAGGCTTGAGCCATCAGAGTTGCGTCTCCCGCTGGACAGACCAGCTCGACAGCTGAGGTTGCGGTCAATTGCTGCCGGTAGGCGTTATCCCAGGTGGGCCCGGTCACGTCGATCACCGGTATACGGTCATCGTGTGCGGCTTGGACCAGCAGACGCTCGAGGACGGGGTCGTCAGCGTATGGCTGGTAGTGCATCAAGTCTTGAGTGCGGGCCTGGTGGCCACGAGGCCAGAGAAGACTGAAGACCTGGTCTGCGGTCAGGGACCGGGCGCCTTCCAACTGGAGCTTGCCGGATCCGACGGCGTATGCGATTACGCGGGCGTCGACCTCGACCCGGAGACGTTGTTCCAACTCCGTCCATGCGTCAACAAGGATGAGAGCGGTGACGTCAGTATCGGGTCCGGACCCCGGGCGTAGAAGCCGCGTGGACAGGGCAGCAACGGCTGCATGCCGAGGCGGGCCGTCGAGCCGTGCCCAGGCCTCGCGAAGGACGTCCAGAGCGTCCTCGGCTTCTTTGGCGGAACTGCTGGCCCGGAGTGTCGCCATTGCCTGGGCAGCTGTTCCGCTGGGTTCGTCGATGACGTGCCGGAGGAACCGGGTCAGTGTGGCGTCGACGTACTCGTATTCGCTTGGTGCGAGGCTGCTCGTCACCAGCCCCCAGAATTGCCGGGGATCCTTCGAGTAGAAGTCGACCAACTGCTCGACGATCCCCAACCCACCCACGGACGTTTCGCTGAGCCACACCTCGGTGAGCGAGTCCTCTCCCTCACCGGGAAGTGTGTCAACGATGAGATCGCCGTCCTGTGCGTTCGGGCACGCGCGTTGAGCAGCAGCGAGAATCGCAGCTGCCATCGTGTCGCGGTATGTGCGCCGGGCGAGCGGGCTGGTCTCGGCTGAAATGTCCTCTGCTACCAGCAACTCTGCTGCCCTGTCCAGAGCTGTGATGACCGTGCTGTTGGCGACGAGCTTGATCAACTCTGACACGAGTCGATCACCGTGGACCTCCTGCTCAGTCACGTCGGAGTCGCGGTAGAGCACTTGGAAGATCTTGGAGAGATCGTGAGTCCAGGCGCCGTTCTTCAGCAGCGCACGGACGTCAGCGTTCGTGCGGTTCCCATCGAGTCCGGCCAGAGCGAACGCGGTCAGATAGATCTGGGCCAGGCGCTCCCTCTGGAAGCTGTCGGAGATCTCAGCCAAGGCCGGATCGTCCTGAACCGTGTGCAAGAAGGCCAGGGAGCGCCACTGAGGCGTAGTGAGGTACTCCCTGACAGTTGGATCGTCGAGGTTGAGCGGCTTGAGTTCGAAGCGGATGGCATCGACGCCCAAGGCGAATCCGAGAGCGGCCGGTCGTCCCCGGAGTTCGTACCGAACAGTGCGGGCTTGACTGTTCTGGCGTTCCCGGCGGACGTTGCACTCAGCGCCGAATGTCATGCGGCGCACTTGTACAGGGTTGCCGACCGCGTGAGTCGCAAAGCTGACCGTATCAATGCGACGTTGCCAGAGGGACGGCTTCGGCACGGTGCCCTCACTGAGGGGCGCGTCGTCCTCCACGACGATCTGGGTGCCCCACTGCGGCTGTCCGTGGGACTGGTCCACGATGTCGGGATCGGGTTGGGAAAGCGCCAGGCCCAAGGGGCGGACGACTTCGACGTTGGCGCCATCATGTCCATGAGGCTGCCAAGTGCCCTCCAGCCTGCCCTCGGTGACGATTTCCCTCAGGTTGAGCACATTGCCGTCCTCGTCGGGGATGGGGAGCCACGTGCGGTGAGTGTCGTCTAGGTACCCGAAGCGCCGACTGACCCGTCCCGGCACGGCTTCAGTCAATGCCTTACCTATGGGCATGTGCTCGATGGATCCGTTCCCGTTGTCGAAGGGGAGTTCCAGATCGACCTCAGGAAGGTTCAGCGGCTCGAACAGGGTCCGGGTGATGAACTCGGGGAGCATGGCCTTCTTGCCCATGCCGGGGTCGTTTACAAGAGGTTCCCAACGGGAGCGGAGCCGGCGAAGAGCCGTGGGCACGACGGCCAGGAGGAGGGAGCGAGGCTGTTCCCACAACACGGCCTGTGCGTCGTCAACGCTGATCTTCAACGCCTTGACGAGGTGCCGTGCAAACTCGTCCTGGACACGCTCCTCGGTCAGCAGTTGATGCAGAATCTTGATCAGTCCGAGGCGCTCGTTCTCGTACTCGGACAAGATCCTCGGGTCATCCGGGGTTGTCAGGAGCTTCCGAACGTCGCCGCGCCCGACCTGGGCACGCATCCTGCGCCCGGCCCAGTCAAGAAGAGCCTGGGCTCCCTGGATCTTGAGGACGTACCGGTTCTTGAGCGGGAGGGTCGTGGCAGCGACCTCCGGGGCAAAGAGCGTTTCGTAGCCCTGGTAGGCCAGGCGATCGCGACCGTAGTCCGACAAGGTCACGATGGTCAGCGGCCGAGTCCCGCGCTCTCGGCCGGCGCGACCGCGGCGCTGGATGAACGAAGCGGCATTCCGCGGTGCCTTGTGTTGAAGGACGAGACCAACCCGGGGATCGTTGAAGCCCACTTCCAACGACGCTGTAGCGATCGTGAGGTTCGCGTTGCGGTTCACCCCCGCGTCCTGGGATGAGGTCCGCCCGATGATCAAGGGGTGCATGCGGAGATCGGGGTCGAGTTCATGACCGATCCGCTCGACGAGTTCCCAGTTCTGTCCCTCGAGGTAGCGAGGCCCGGGCTCAGGGCGCGCACGTGACCGCAACCCGGCCAGCACGTCACCCCGGCGCTTCGTGCGCCCGCGATGGTCCTGGTCGCCCTCGGCGTCGCGGAGGTACTTGTAGAAGCGGTTGGTGACGTCCAGGGCATCCGTGAAGAGGAACCCGGTTGAGCCGTAGAGAAAGGCGTCGTCACCGTTGTCGAGTACGCGGCCCCAGAGCATCGCAGTCTG
This sequence comes from Streptomyces sp. URMC 129, assembly GCF_051386415.1. Lineage (NCBI taxonomy): Bacteria > Bacillati > Actinomycetota > Actinomycetes > Kitasatosporales > Streptomycetaceae > Streptomyces > Streptomyces sp. URMC 129. Next base: position 5,454 of record NZ_JBPQTQ010000129.1, on the reverse strand, counting down.
GATCGACGTGGACAGGAGACTGGCTCCCGAGACTGGGTCGCCTCGCAGCGCAAGCGCATACTCGCGGCCTTCCCGCACCATGGTGGCATCTTCGGGTGCAATGTGGTCCACGTCACTCTCACGCAGGCCAACCAACTGTGCGAAGAACTGGTTCGCGTCGCGCAGCGTGGCGCTGAGGCCCACGAAAGTTACGGGTTTGCCTACTGCGTCCCTCCATCTGCGTAGGAGGTAGGCGACCTGTGCCCCGTGCACTCCCGAGTAGGTGTGCACTTCATCGAGGAGCATCAGGGACGGCACGCTTCCCCCGCGCCAGCCCAGGAGGCTATCGAGGTAGCCGTCGGCGCTGCAGTTGTTCAGCATCTCCGTAGTGGTGAACAACAGGTGCGGCGGGTTCTTCTTCAAGGACTCGCGGGTCAGGGCGAGTTGGCCGTCCGGGATTTCCTCCCAGCAGCGTCGGCATATGAGGCGTTCAACGCGTTCAGCTCGGTCCCTGTCGGACCAAATCAACTCGCCGTCTTCACACTCAGGGCTGGGACAGGGAAGGAAGGGACACACGGCGCCGTCCCTTACACGTGCCCAACGGCCGGAGCCTCGTCCGGGCTGGAGTCGCCAGTCGTCGGCGTGGTTCGGGGTGCCTCCGTAGAGTGCGCCGAGACGCAGAGGCCTCTTCCCCTGGCCGACGAGCGCGCTCTGAACGCTGCGCGCATTGACGATCGCATCGCGCAACTGATCCCGCAGCAACTCAGTTCGCGGATACAGAGCCAGAGTGTGGATCCTGTTCTGGACCCTGTTGGTCGCGTGCTCCGCCATGGCTGCGAAGGCGGGCAGGTAGAAGGACAGCGTCTTGCCGCTGCCGGTGCCGGCGCTGACGATGATGCCCTTGGAACGGTTTTGGCCCTGGAGTGAGGAGAAGACAGCTTGCGTTGCCTCCAACTGAAAACGGGCGAGGTTCTTGTCGCCCAGTTGGTCTTGGGCAACGCGGTCTTGAAGTTCGCCCCAACCGGGAAGGGTGCGCAACTCCTTGAGTGCTTGGGAGCCTGGGATATCTCGATCAGGATAACGGCGGTAGCGAACGTGTAGGCGGTAGTCAGCAACGAGTCGCTTCCCTTGCCGCCACCATCCGTTGGGGGTGTCGTCTGCCCAGTCTCCGCGAGGGCGGAAGAGTTGGCGCAGTCCAGCGGTCAAGCGCAGAGCTTCGGCAAAGCGAGTGCGATACCGGATTGATCCGTAGCTAGGCCAAGGCACCTTGAAGAGCAGTGCACGGCCCTGCATCTCGCGCAGTATCTCGATAGCTGATAGTGCTGGCGGATTCTCGCATTCCTCGAGGTACTGCTCGATGCAATTGAGGACGTCATCCTCTGAGAGCGCGCCTTCCGTCACGCCCCACATGAGGAGAGGCAATTCAAGATCTTCAAGTTGGTTCAGGAGTTCGTTGGCGAACTTCCGGCCTACTGTGCTCTGGTTCACGAACCCTTCCTCTGCAAGCCGATGTAAGCGTCCATCCCGCATTTACGGAGGAGCGTGATCTCTTCGTCTGTGACGTCCCTTAGCGTCAGGCCAGGCTGCTCGCGTAGCCGGTCGAGCAGGTTGACGAGTGCTTCCGGCGGATCTTGAGTGTCTCGAAGAAGTTCTGCTAGACCGGCGTACGTCGTTGCGAATGTGGTGATGGCCTCTTTAGAGACCGTGCCTTTGGCGATCCGCTGTAGTTCGCGTTGTCGCTTGGATGCCCGCTTCTCGGTTTCGACTTCGACAAGCATCGAGATTCGTGCCAGGGGCAGCTCCGTCAGGAGTTGCTCTGTCCAGGCAGACCAAGCCGCTTGATTCTCTTCCGCGAGGCGATCGGTTACTGCCTGTGTCTTCTTCTTAGCCGTGTTGAACACCGGGTTGGAAGGGAGTCCGCTAGGTCCCAGACTGCGCTCAAATCCAGCTCTCCCATCGTCGATGCCAGACAAGTCGATGTCGAGTCCAGCGCCACGGGACTGTAGGGCCTGTGTGATAGCCACTTGCGATCGAAGCTGGTTGAGCTGAGAGTGGAGCTCCAGCAACCGGCTTGATACACGAGCGGCCTGCCGCTGAGAGTCCTCGCCATCCGCGATGCGTGAAGCATGATCCTCAAGCAGCTTTGCCTTCTCGTACACGGACATCCGAGTCACTGTTGATCAGCCCCTTCAGCTGCCAGAGAACGCCATTCGGTAATGAGTTCCTGCACACCCTCGGCTGCGCTCTTTGCGGCCGAAGAACTCGCCCGCATCTCGGCACCCTTCAGTGCCTCATCAAGCCACTCATCAGCGACACAAAGTAGGTTCCGGATAACTTCGATAGAAGCTCCTCGGTCTTGGGCGGCCGTGTGAATACGCGCAATCAGACGCGACGCCTCAGGGCGATCGTCGTCGAAACACCGGCCCAGGTCATCTTCCAGAGCGGAGATCGTGGACCACTCCACAGCAGCTGCCTGCTCAAGGAGAGCATCGAGTTCACGCGCTCGGTGCGCGGGCAACGACAGACTGACCTCTCTTGCCCTATCAACGGCAGTTCTGATGCTGGCCAGGGTGTGATTCCCTGGGGTGCTGCGGGGTTGCCGCATTCGGATTTCGCTCAGCCAGTCGCTGAGCACCGTGACTTGCCCGTCGATCAGGGTGGACCATGACGCGAAAGGTTTGACTGCGGGCTTTACCCACTCTGGGACGCTGCCCGCCGGCGTTTCCCACGCCCAGGTGCCTGTTGCCTCTTCCAGTAGAGGGACTGCGTCCTCAGTGAGACGTTCGACGATCCGACCTGCAAGGTGCTCAAATCGGGGGTCATCGGGGATGATCCGCCGGATGTCGTCGAGCGTGGACCTCAGCAGCAAGGTGAAGGTGGCATCCAGGGCGTAGACGCTGTCGGCCAACTCGGCTCGTAGGGCATAGCGGTGCTCGAAAGCTTCGCGGTCGTCCCAGCTGTAGAGGTCGCGGTCGAGCAGGTGCAGTAGGCCGAGGTGAGTGGCGTAGTGCGAAATCACGGGGGTCGCGGACAGGAGCAGAAGCTTCGGCGCGGAGTGAGCCAGGGCGGCTAGTTCCCGGTAAGGCGAGAGGCCCTCGTCGGCGTTCTGCACCAGTGCATGGGCTTCCTCCACGATGACAAGTGCACTGTCGTGGTACGCGGACCACTTCTCCGGCGTCTCGTGGGACGTGATCAAAATGCGGGCTGATGAAAAGTCGTCGACGAAGAACTTGTCGCGGAGCTCCTTGTCCCACTGGCGCCGCAGTGGCTCGGGGGCAACGACCGTTATTCGTGCCTGCGGATCGTCCAGGAGAGTCTGCCGGATGACGAAACCAGCCTCGATGGTCTTCCCGAGGCCTACTTCGTCTGCGATGAGGTATCGCTGCACTGGGTCAGTGAGCACCGTCATCGCCGCGCGGAGCTGGTGTGGGAAGATCTCGGCAGCCGAGGACAGCAGCGCAGCCATGTTCGCGCAAGCAGCCCGTTGGGCAACGAGGTCACGCAGGAAGGGAAGCCGAGCGTCGCGGAAGAACCCCGACTCGCTACCACCAGTCGTGAGGACTTGGAGGGGATCGTGAACGGGGTGGTTCCAGCGCACCCGGAGATCGCACCCGTTCGCGCGTTCGTTCCACTTCTTGTTGGGGACCTGGATGAAGTATTCCGGGAGATGCTCCCCCGTGACCCGGCCAGCGAGCCAATCTCCGGTGCTCGGTTCGCGCCAGTAGACCCGCGTTTCGGCTTCGAGCTTGGCACGCCAGCAACTCCTCGCCGTCACACGCTGAGAATGGACGATCTCCTCGGCTACTGATTCGAAGAAGTCGACGCGCAGCATCTCGCCGTCGATGGCGCCAACCCGGCCGATGCCCGGAGCCCCCGTGAACTCGACGAGGTGTCCAACCGTGAAGCCCGAAGACATCCTTCTGCACGCCCCCCAGCAGCCAATCTAACAACAGGCTTCAGCCTAAGCGTTGTCCCGTAACTCAGGCAGAGGCTGGTGGATCACCACACACCTGGATCGAATTGTCCGGTTCCGCCCCGACGCCCGGCCTCAACAGGATCCCGACGAAGCTGGTCTAAGCGGACACCGGCAAGCGGTCTCCAGAGTTGCGGGACAACTCTTAGCCGCACCCACTGAGCTTCTTCAGAGTGGTCACTGATCGGGTGACGGACCAAAGGCCGTTACGGGCGAGGCCCCTGTGTGGTTGGTCGAGGTGTCTGACGTCTCAACCGAGCAACCCGGGAGCCTCGTTAATGACCTATCCTTGCGCACTCGACCTTCTACCCTCGGACTCCCCGTCCCCTGCTCGACCTCTACCAACGCATCCGGGACGCCAAGAACGAGCGGGAGCGCATTCCTCTGCTCTGCGGGAGCAGCTTCACGAGGCCGAGTCCTACGCACTCGTCCGCAAGGCCACGGCGGACGAGCGTGGCAACGAACGCTACTCCTGCCCTGCGACAAAGCTCAACTGCGCCTGGGCCGCAGAGCGGGAACAGCGCAACTCGCGCAAGAGTAGACAGGTGCTGGCCGTCATCGACCTGGAAGACTCCGGCAGTCGTAAGGCCCACCCCGGGGGTCGGCCGACGGTCACGGTCCCGAACGTGCCCTTCGGGGAGCGACCCAAGTGTTGCGACAGTCCTCCGTCACCGTGCAGGCACACGTGATGCCGCGCATGCGGCAGGACCTGCCCTGGCAAACCACGTCCTGGGCCCTGGCCTACCAGACGCTGCGGTCCCACATCGAAGGAGGGAACGGACGCCTCAAGTCGGTCGACGCGGCCCTGCACGCCCGCGAGAAGCGGCAGCCCCGCGGAAGGGTCGCCCAGAGCCTCCTGGCAGCGATCACCGTGATGGTCGAGGACATCATCGAATTGGAGCGCTTCCGCAGGGCTAGCAAGGACAGCGCCCGCACGGTCCTCCACTTGGAGGTCGACGAGGTCCCCATCCCCTATCCGGCACGTCCGAGCCCGTTGGCGGCGTCATGGGCCGCAGCCCGTGATCGGCCGACCGGACCACATCTGAAGATCGACGAGCCACGAGACCGCAGGCACACGGCCCCACGCCCGCGGTCCCCGCAGCATGCCCGCATATCCACCGCCGATCCCGGCCGGCCACCCGGAGGGCGTCGCCCCAGCGGGCAGGCGGGCAGACTTGCGTACTAACCACGCCTGAAACGGCGAGATCCCGACCCGACGGTGACCGTCTGAGCGGGATCTCGCGAACCGTTCCCGGGCTAACCCGCGAACGGCCCTGCCGGTGGACCTGAGGGGATTTGAACCCCTGACCCCCTCGTTGCGAACGAGATGCGCTACCAGGCTGCGCTACAGGCCCTTGCGACGTAGAAACACTAGCACCTACGCCGCGCCCTGCCGAAATCCGTTCCCGTCACTCGCCTGCCGCCCTGCGGTGGTCCTCTTCCGCGTACTGGTCGAACAGCGGGGTCCGCTGTGGGGGGTGGGCCTCGGTGCGGGGTTTGGG
>NZ_JBPQTQ010000128.1:0-18572 GCF_051386415.1 Streptomyces sp. URMC 129 | reverse complement strand
GGCGGGGGAAAAAACCACCGGCCAAGCGGCCGTCAGGCTTCCTTCACGCCCGCGATCAGTTCGTCCGCCGCTGTGTAGGGGTCCAGGTCGCCGGAGACGATGCGGTCGGCCAGGGCGCCGAGGCGGCGGTCGCCGCGGAGGTCGCCGATGCGTTCGCGGAGGGCCGTCAGGGCGATCGTCTCCACCTCGTGGGCCGCCCGGCGCGTGCGGCGGGCGGCCAGTTCGCCGTGCTCCTCCATCCACGCGTGGTGCTTCTCCAGCGCCGCCACCACGTCGTCCACGCCCTCGCCGCGCGCCGCGACCGTCTTCACGATCGACGGGCGCCAGTCGCCGGGGGCGCGGGCCTCGCCGAGGCCCAGCATGTGGTTCAGCTCGCGGACCGTCGCGTCCGCGCCGTCCCGGTCGGCCTTGTTGACCACGAAGACGTCACCGACCTCCAGGATCCCCGCCTTCGCCGCCTGGATGCCGTCGCCCATGCCGGGCGCGAGCAGCACCACCGTGGTGTCGGCCTGGGAGGCGATCTCCACCTCCGACTGGCCGACCCCGACCGTCTCCACCAGGACCACGTCGCAGCCGGCCGCGTCCAGGACCCGGACCGCCTGCGGCGCCGCCCAGGCGAGGCCGCCGAGGTGGCCGCGGGTCGCCATGGAGCGGATGTAGACACCGGGGTCGGAGGCGTGTTCGCCCATCCGCACCCGGTCGCCGAGCAGCGCCCCGCCGGAGAACGGCGAGGACGGGTCGACGGCGAGCACACCGACCCGTTTCCCCGCCCGGCGGTACGCGCTGACCAGCGCCGACGTCGAGGTCGACTTGCCGACCCCCGGCGAGCCGGTGAGACCTACGACGTAGGCGTGGCCGGTGTGCGGCGCCAGCGCGGCCATCACCTCGCGCAGCAGCGGCGAGGCTCCTTCCACCAGGGAGATCAGCCGGGCCACCGCCCTGGGCCGCCCCTCCCGTGCCTGGGACACCAGCTCCGCCACGTCGACCGCACCCGTCGCCGTCACCGTTTCCGTCACCGCCGCTTTCCTCGTCGGACGCCACTCACTCTCGCTACCCGGTCACGCCTTGGGCACGCGCACGATCAGCGCGTCGCCCTGGCCGCCGCCGCCGCACAGGCCGGCCGCGCCGACGCCGCCGCCGCGCCGCTTCAGCTCCAGCGCCAGGTGCAGTACCAGGCGGGCGCCGGACATGCCGATGGGGTGGCCGAGCGCGATGGCGCCACCGTTCACGTTCACCTTTTCGGTGCCGACGCCCAGGTCCTTCATTGACTGGACGGCGACCGCGGCGAACGCCTCGTTGATCTCGATCAGGTCGAGGTCGTCGACGGTCAGCCCGGCCCGGTCCAGGGCGCGCAGGATGGCGTTGGCGGGCTGCGAGTGCAGCGAGTTGTCCGGGCCGGACACGTTGCCGTGCGGGCCGATCTCGGCCAGCCAGGTGAGGCCCAGCTCCTCGGCCTTGGCCTTGGACATCACGACCACGGCCGCGGCGCCGTCGGAGATCTGCGAGGCGGAACCGGCCGTGATGGTGCCGTCCTTGCTGAACGCCGGGCGCAGCTTGGCCAGCGACTCCTCCGTGGTCTCCGCACGGATGCCCTCGTCCTGCGAGAACACCACCGGGTCGCCCTTGCGCTGCGGGATCTCGACGGGCGTGATCTCGGCCTCGAACAGGCCGTTCTTCTGCGCGGCGGCGGCCCGCTGGTGCGACAGGGCGGCGATGGCGTCCTGCTCGGCGCGGGTGAGGCCCAGGCGCGCGTTGTAGTTCTCCGTCGAGGCGCCCATCGGGACGTTCTCGGCGAAGTCGGTGAGGCCGTCGAGCGCCATGGAGTCGAGGATCTCGACCGAGCCGTACTTGTAGCCGTCGCGCGACTTCGGCAGCAGGTGCGGGGCGTTGGTCATGGACTCTTGGCCGCCGGCGACGATGACGTCGAACTCGCCCGCGCGGATGAGCTGGTCCGCCAGCGCGATGGCGTCCAGGCCGGAGAGACACACCTTGTTGACGGTCAGCGCCGGAACGGTCATCGGGATGCCGCCCTTGACGGCCGCCTGCCGCGCCGGGATCTGCCCTGCCCCGGCCTGCAGCACCTGCCCCATGATCACGTACTGCACCTGCTCGCCCGAGATCCCGGCCCGCTCAAGGGCCGCCTTGATGGCGAAGCCCCCCAAGTCGGCGCCGGAGAACGACTTCAGCGAGCCGAGCAGCCGGCCCATCGGTGTCCTGGCACCCGCGACGATCACGGAGGTGATGCCGTTGGCAGTTGTCATGGTGCACTCCTCGGAGGAATCGGGAGTAAACGAGGGTTTACGCCAATCTACAGAGCGTGACGCGGGGGGTCACCGGCGCGTGCGTGTGACAGTGCGCACGTTGCGCACCGGCACGTGAAGACGGTGCACTGGGGAGATGTTGACGCGAATCGATCACATCGGGATCGCCTGTTTCGATCTTGACGCCACCGTCGAGTTCTACCGGGCCACGTACGGGTTCGAGGTCTTCCACTCCGAGGTGAACGAGGAGCAGGGAGTCCGGGAGGCCATGCTCCGTATCAACGGTACCGACGACGGCGGCGCTTCGTACCTCCAGTTGCTCGAACCGACCCGCGAGGACTCGGCCGTGGGCAAGTGGCTCGCGAAGAACGGCGAGGGCGTGCACCACATCGCCTTCGGCACCGCCGACGTGGACGGCGACGCGGACGCCATCCGGGGCAAGGGAGTGCGGGTCCTGTACGACGAGCCGCGCCGCGGTTCGATGAACTCGCGCATCACCTTCCTGCACCCGAAGGACTGTCACGGAGTGCTCACGGAACTCGTCACTTCCGCCGCACAGGAACCGTCCGCAGACCCCTCCAGCCACTGACGTGGGCTGCCCCGGCCGGTAGAGTGGCCCAGCCGGGGCTGTGGGCTTCTCCCCCTCGTCCCGCGTTCGGCCGATGACCGGATGATGACCGGATCTGCTTCACCACGACCAGGGGACGGATGGGACCGCGCAGTGCGGGGCTACGACGCCTACCAGGCTGAGGACCACCTCTCGCAGCTCGAAGCCGAGATGGACCGGCTGAAGAAGGAGCGGGACAAGGCGGTCGACCACGCCGACGACCTCGGCTACCAGGTCGAGGTGCTGCGCGCCAAGCTGCACGAGGTGCGCCGGGCGCTGTCCCTGCGCCCTGTCTACGGTGACGTCTCCGCCCACGCCGAGCAGCTCCTGCGCACCGCCCAGCACCAGGCCGACCAGATGCGCGCGGACGCCGAGCGCGAGCTGCGCGAGGCCCGCGCCAGGACGCAGCGGATCCTCCAGGAGCACGCCGAGCAGCGCGCCCGGATGGAGGCCGAGCTGCACGCCGAGGCCGTCGGCAGGCGCCAGCGGCTGGACGAGGAGCTGGCGCAGCGCCGTTCCACCGTCGAAACCCACGTCAACGAGAACGTCGCCTGGGCCGAACAGCTCCGCGCCCGCAGCGAGGCGCAGGCCCGCCGGCTGCTGGAGGAGACCCGCGCCGAGGCGGAGCAGACCATCGGGCAGGCCAGGGCCGAGGCGCTGCGGCTGACCGAGGAGGCCAGGGCGCGCTTCGCCGCCGAGGCCGAGGCGGCCCGCGCGGAGGCCGAGGAGCTGCTGCGCCGGGCCCGCGCCGACGCCGAGCGGCTGCTGTCGGCCGCCTCCGCGCAGGCCCAGGAGACCACCGAGCACGCCGAGCGGCTGCGCTCCTCCACCGCGCAGGACACCGACGCCGGGCGCCGCGAGGCCGCCGCGCTGATGCGCAAGGCGGAGGAGCAGGCCACCGAGGCGGAGAACGCGCTGCGCACCGCCCGCGAGGAGGCCGAGCGGCTGCTGGCCGAGGCCACCGCCGAGGCGGAGAAGCGGCGGGCCACCGCCGAGTCCGAGTACGAGCAGCGCACGGCGACCGCCAAGGCCGAGGTCGCCCGGATGGTCAGCGAGGCCACCCGCGACGCGGAGAACCGCAGGGCCGAGGCGCAGCAGGCGCTGGACGACGCCAGGGCGCGCGCCGAGCAGGTGTTCGCCGAGGCGGCCGAGGAGGCCCGGTCCAAGTCGGCCGAGGAGTACGCGGCCCAGCTCGCCGACGCGGCCCGCACCGCCGAAGAGGTGCTCAACAAGGCCGCCCAGGAGGCGCAGGCCACCACCCGGGCCGCCGCCGAGGAGGCCGAGCGGCTGCGCGCGGAGGCCGAGGCCGAGGCGGACCGGCTGCGCGCCGAGGCGCACGACGTGGCCGAGCAGCTCAAGGGCGCGGCGCAGAGCGACACCGAGGAGTACCGCGCCAAGACGGTCGAGCTCCAGGAGGAGGCGCGCCGGCTGCGCGGCGAGGCCGAGCAGCTGCGCGCGGAGGCGGCCGAGGAGGGCGAGCGGCTGCGCGCCGAGGCCCGCCGCGAGGCCGTCTCCCAGATCGAGGAGGCCGCCGCCAGCGCCGAGGAGCTGCTCGCGCAGGCCAAGGCGGACGCGGAGGAGCTGCGCGCGACGGCGGCGGCCGAGAGCGAGCGGGTCCGCACCGAGGCGATCGAGCGCGCCACCACGCTGCGCACCCAGGCCGAGCAGGCGCTGAAGAAGGCCCGCGCGGAGGCGGAGCAGCAGCTCGCCGAGGCGGGCCGGCAGGCCGAGCGGATGGTGCAGGAGGCCGAGGAGTTCGCGCGCCGGGTGCGCGAGGAGGCCAAGAGCGCCGCGAAGGCCGAGCGGGACGCGGCGGCGGCGGAGATCGAGCGGCTGCGCGGCGAGGCCGAGCAGCGGGTCGCGGCGGCCGAGGACGCGCTGCTCCGGGCCCGGGCCGAGGGCGAGCGGCTGCGGGCCGAGGCCGGGGCCGAGATCGAGCGGATGCGGGCGGAGGCCGCCGAGCGGATCCGGGCCCTGACCGAGCAGGCGGAGCTGGCCGCCCAGCAGACGCGCGAGGAGGCGGCCACCGACGCGGCCAGGTTCCGCGTCGAGGGCGAGGAGCTGGCCGTGCGGCTGCGCGGCGACGCCATCGCGGAGGCGGACCGGCTGCGGGACGAGGCGCGGCAGGCGGCCGACCGGCTGCGGGCCGACGCGGCGGCGGCTGCCGAGCGGACGGCGGCCGAGGCGGCCGAGGCGCTGGCGGCGGCCCGCGAGGAGGCGGCCCGGCTGCGCTCGGAGGCGGACGCGCTGCTGGCGGACGCGCGCGAGGCCGCGCACCGCGAGCGGGCGCAGGCGCACGAGCAGAGCGAGGAGCTGCTGGCCACCGCCCGCACCCGGATGGACGAGGCGGAGCGCCGGGCGGAGACCCTGGTGGCCGCCGCCGAGCACAAGGCCCAGCAGGTGCGGGACTCGGTGTCCGGGCTGCGCGAGGCGGCCGAGGCCGAGATCGCGACCCACCGCGCGGAGGCGGAGCGGGAGGCGGCCCGGGTGCTCCGGGAGTCCGCCGAGGAGAAGGAGGCCGCCTCCGCACTGGCGGAACGGACCGTCAAGGAGGCCATCGCCGAGTCGGAACGGCTGCGTTCCGGCGCCGCCGAGGAGGCCGAGCGGACCCGGTCCGAGGCCGACGCGCTGGCGGACCGGGCGCGCCGGGAGGCGGCCCGCAAGCGGAGCGAAGCCGCGGCGCAGGCCGACGAGTTGCTGGCGAAGGCGCAGGAGGAGGCGCTGCGCATCACGGCGACGGCCGAGGAGCAGTCGGACACGATGGTGGCGGCGGCCCGCAAGGAGGCGAACCGCGTCATCAGCGAGGCGCAGGAGGCCGGCGGCGATCTGGTGGAGACCTCCCGCGCGGACGCCAACCGCCTGCTGGAGGAGGCCCGTCGGGACGCCGCCGCCATAAGGGAGCGGGCCGAGGAGCTGCGCGGGCGGGTCGACGCGGAGATCGAGGAGCTGCACGACCGGGCCCGCCGCGAGTCGGCCGAGCAGGCGCGGGCGGCCGGCGAGCGCGTGGACAAGCTGATGAAGGCCGCCGAGGAGCAGCGCGCGGAGGCCAGGACGCAGGCCGAGAAGCTGGTCGCGGAGGCCAACGCCGAAGCGAGTAAGGTACGTATCGCCGCGGTGAAGAAGGCGGAGGCGTTGCTGAAGGACGCCGAGCGGCAGCGGTCGGGGGTGCTGCGCGAGGTGCAGCAGATGCGCGCCGAGGCCGAGCGGGACGCCAAGCGCATGGTGGAGGAGGGCAAGCGTGAGCTGGACAAGCTTGCCCGCAGGCGTGAGGACATCAACGCCGAAATCTCCCGCGTGCAGGACGTGTTGGAGGCCCTTGAGTCCTTCGAGGCGCCGAAGCCCGGCGGCAAGGACGCCGGCACGGTCACCGCGGGCGCGGGCGCGGGCGCGCCCAGGTCGGGCGGGAAGCGGCCCGGCGGCTGACGGGCGGCGGCCCCCGCGGCTGCCGGACGGGCGCGGCGGGCGGAGGGAGCGTACATTCTCCACAGAGAAACGCGATCCGCTCGAAGACACGCCGGTTCGCCCCCTAGGATGAAGCTCCCGAGGGCATGGACCCGTCTGAAGCGAAGGCTTAGGAGCTCGACCTCGAAGCGCTGAACGCCCAGGCCCCCCAGATCACCAACCGACTCACCCGTCTGGAATCGACAGGAACTCCATGAGCAGCGAACAATCCTCCCCCTTCGGCTTCGAGCTCGTGCGGCGTGGTTACGAGCGCAGCCAGGTTGACGACCGCATCGCGAAGCTCGTCGCCGACCGTGACAGCGCTCTGGCTCGTATCACCTCCCTCGAGAAGCGGATCGAGGAGCTCCACCTCGAAACTCAGAACGCCCAGGCCCAGATCAGCGACGCCGAGCCCTCCTACGCCGGGCTCGGCGCCCGTGTCGAGAAGATCCTCCGCCTCGCCGAGGAGGAGGCGAAGGACCTGCGCGAGGAGGCCCGACGCGCCGCCGAGCAGCACCGGGAGCTGGCCGAGGGCGCCGCGCAGCAGGTGCGCAACGACGCCGAGGCGTACGCCGCCGAGCGCAAGGCCAAGGCCGAGGAAGAGGGCTCGCGCATCGTCGAGAAGGCCCAGGGCGACGCGGCTGCCCTGCGTGCCGAGGCCGACAAGGACGCCCAGGCCAAGCGCGAGGAGGCGGAGGCCCTCTTCGAGGACACCCGTGCCAAGGCCGCCCAGGCCGCGGCCGACTTCGAGACCAACCTGGCCAAGCGCCGCGAGCAGTCCGAGCGTGACCTTGCGTCCCGTCAGGCCAAGGCGGAGAAGCGGCTCGCGGAGATCGAGCACCGCGCCGAGCAGCTCCGCCTGGAGGCGGAGAAGCTGCGCACGGACGCCGAGCGCCGCGCCCGCCAGACCGTCGAGACCGCGCAGCGGCAGGCCGAGGACATCGTGGCCGACGCCAACGCCAAGGCCGACCGCATCCGCAGCGAGTCCGAGCGCGAGCTGGCCGCTCTGACCAACCGCCGCGACAGCATCAACGCGCAGCTCACCAACGTGCGCGAGATGCTGGCCACCCTGACCGGGGCTCAGGTCGCCGCCGCCACGCTGGGCGACGACGACGCGGACGAGGGCCTGTCGAAGGGCGTGCCCGCGCAGCAGACCCGCTGACCCCGCGCGCACCTCGCCACTCCAACGGCGCAACCGTGATCGAGCTGGCGGGACTGACGAAGCGATACGGCGCGACGACGGCGGTGGACGGGCTGACGTTCGCCGTGCGGCCCGGCCTGGTCACCGGCTTCCTCGGACCCAACGGCGCCGGCAAGTCGACCACCATGCGCATGATCCTCGGGCTGGACCGGCCCACGAGCGGCGAGGTGCTGGTCGACGGCCGGCCGTACGCGCGGCTGCCGGACCCGCTCACCACCATCGGCGCGCTGCTGGAGGCCAGGGCCGCCCACCCGGGGCGCCCCGCCCACCACCATCTGCTGTGCCTGGCGCAGAGCAACGGCATCCCCCGGCGGCGCGTCGGTGAGGTGCTGGAGCTGGTGGGCCTGTCGGGCGTGGGGCGCAAGCGGCCGAGGGGCTTCTCCCTCGGCATGGGCCAGCGGCTGGGCATCGCGAGCGCGCTGCTCGGAGATCCGCGGATCCTGATGTTCGACGAGCCGGTCAACGGGCTCGACCCGGAGGGCATCCACTGGATCCGGAACCTGATGCGGAGCCTGGCGGCCGAGGGCCGGACGGTGTTCGTCTCCAGCCACCTGATGAGCGAGATGGCGCAGACGGCCGACCACCTGGTCGTCATCGGCCGGGGCAGGCTGCTGGCGGACACGGGCATGGCCCGGTTCATCGAGGAGAACGCGCGGACCTTCGTCCGGGTCCGCACCCCCGAGCCGGAGCGGCTGCTCGGCGCGCTGGCCGGCGCCGGGCTGACGGGCGAGCGGCGGCCGGACGGCGGCATCGAGGTGGAGGGCGCGCCGGCCGCCCGGATCGGGGAGCTGGCCGCCGCGCACGGGCTGGTGCTGCACGAGCTGAGTCCCCGGCAGGCGTCGCTGGAGGAGGCGTTCATGCGGCTGACGCGGGAATCGGTCGAGTTCCAGGCCGAGTTCCCGGCCGCGTCCGGGTCCGGGCCCGGCTCCGCGTCCGGGCCCGGGCCCGGAGCCGGCTCGGGAGCCGGGCGGGGGGCCGACGGGTGACGGGCTTCGGCCGGGTCCTGCTGTCGGAGTGGACGAAGATCAGGTCGGTCCGCTCCACGCTCTGGACGCTGGCCACCGCCCTGGTGGTGACGGCGGCGCTCGGCACCCTGATCAGCCTGCTCGTCCGCACCACGTACGAGGACCTGTCGCGCGCCGACCGGCTGACGTTCGACCCGACCGCGACCAGCTTCGCGGGCATCGCGCTGGGGCAGCTCGCGATGATCGCCTACGGCGTCCTGGTGGTGTCGGGCGAGTACAGCACCGGCATGATCCGCGCCTCCCTCGCCGCCGTCCCCCGGCGCGGGGTCCTGATGACGGCGAAGGTCGCCGTGGCGACGGCGCTCGCCCTGCCGGTCGGACTGGCCACCGGTTTCCTGACGTTCTTCCTCGGGCAGGCGGCGCTGGGCGGGCACCGCACGGACCTCGGGGAGCCCGGCGTGCTGCGCGCGGTGTCGGGCGCCGGTCTCTACCTGGGGCTGATCGCACTGTTCGCGATGGGCGTCGCCTGGGCGCTGCGCAGCCCGATGCTGTCGTTCGGGGTGCTGATGCCGTTCTTCTTCCTCATCTCCAGCATCCTGGCCAACGTCTCGGCGACGGAGAAGATCGGGGACTACCTGCCCGACCAGGCGGGCTCCCGGATCATGCGGGTGGTGGACGACGGGGAGCGCCCGTACGGCCCGTGGGGCGGCCTGACCATCATGCTGGTCTGGATCGCCGCCGCGCTGCTCGCGGGCTTTCTCGTGCTCCGGAAACGCGACGCGTGACACCCACCCCTCCAGGCAGCCGATATGGTCGTACACCTATTGGGGACGAGATCCGCTGGGGCGGGTGAGGCAGGCAGGATGATCGAGGCAGTCGGCCTGACGAAGAGCTACGGCTCGAAGACGGCCGTGTACAACCTGACGTTCCGGGTGCAGCCGGGCAAGGTGACGGGCTTCCTGGGCCCGAACGGCGCCGGCAAGAGCACCACCATGCGCATGATCCTCGGGCTGGACGAGCCGACCGGGGGCAGCGTCACGATCGGCGGCTACCCGTACCGGCAGCTCCCGAACGCGCCGCGCCAGGTGGGCGCGCTGCTGGACGCGAACGCCAAGCACGGCGGGCGCAGCGCGCGGGCGCACCTGCTGTGCCTGGCCCAGCTCTCCGGTATCCCGGCCCGGCGCGTGGACGAGGTGCTGGGCGTGGTGGGGCTCCAGGACGTGGCGCGCAAGCGGTCCAAGGCGTTCTCGCTCGGCATGGGCCAGCGGCTGGGCATCGCCGCGGCGCTGCTGGGCGACCCGCAGGTGCTGCTCTTCGACGAGCCGGTCAACGGGCTCGACCCGGAGGGCATCCTCTGGGTCCGCAACCTGATGCGGCGGCTGGCGGCCGAGGGCCGGACGGTGTTCGTCTCCAGCCACCTGATGAGCGAGATGGCGCAGACGGCCGACCACCTGATCGTCATCGGGCGCGGGCAGTTGATGGCGGACATGCCGGTGCAGGACTTCATCCGGCAGAACTCCACGGGCTTCGCCCGGGTCCGCACCCCGGACGGCGAACGGGAGCAGCACGAGGCGCTGGTGCGTGCCCTGACCGAGGCGGGCGGCCACGTCACGCCGGACCAGGACGGCGCGCTGCGGGTCGTCGGTCTCGAACTGCCCCGGATCAGCGACCTGGCTCACGAGGCGGGCGCGCGGCTGTGGGAGCTGTCCCCGCACCAGGCGTCGCTGGAAGAGGCGTACATGCGGATGACGCAGGGCGCGGTGGACTACCGCTCGACGGCGGACCAGCGGTCGGGCCTCCAGTACGCCCCGGCGGCCCCCGCGGGCCCGTACGGAGCGCCGCCCGCGACGGCGCAGGCCCCGTACGCCGCCGCCCCCGCGGCTCCGGCCGCGCCGGTGGCGGCGGCGCCGCCCGGCACCATGCAGCTCCGGGCCATGCCCGGCGCGCCGTCCGCTCCCGCCGCTCCGGCCGCGCCGCAGCCGGAGGAGCCGGACTTCCCCATCGCCCCGGCCGCGCCGCCCGCGCCCGGCCCCGCGCACGGCACCGTGCAGCTCCGCGCCATGCCCGGCGCGCCACCGTCCGCCCCGCCTGCGCAGGGCCCCGCGCAGGACAGCACCGCCCCGGAGGACGTCCGATGACCACGCCGCCCCTCGTTCCGCCGCAGGCACCGCCGTTCACGCCGCCCGCGCCGGGCACCGCGCCGGGATACGCCTCGCCGATTCCCGTCCGGCCCACCCACCTCGGGCACGCCATCGCCTCGGAGTGGACCAAGATCCGCACGGTCCGCTCCACGGTCTGGACGCTCGTCCTCATGTTCGTGCTCACCGTCGGCATCGGCCTGCTCTACGCGACCGCGCTCAGCGGCGAGGACTACGTGGGCATGCCGCTCCTGTCCGGCGGCTTCTTCGGGCTGATGTTCGGGCAGATCTGCGTCATCACCCTCGGCGTCCTGGTGATCTCCTCCGAGTACGGCACCGGCATGATGCGCACCACCCTCACCGCCTGCCCGCAGCGCGGCCGGGTGCTGCTGGCCAAGGCGCTGGTGTTCTTCCTCCTCGCCTTCACCATGACGCTCATCGCCTGCGCGCTGACCGGGCTGATCCACTCCTCGATGCTCAGCGACCAGATCCTGCCCTCCTACGCCGCCGACGACCCGTACATGGAGGGCTCCATCGAGAACGGCGAGCTGGTGGCGACCGGTGGCCACTGGATGGGCGCGACGGTCGGCGCCGCGCTCTACGTCTCGCTGCTGGGGCTGCTCGGCCTGGCCGTGGGCGGGCTACTGCGGCACTCGGCCGGGGCCATCACCACCATGCTCGGCGTCGTGCTGCTGCCGCTGGTGGCCGCGCTCTTCATGGCCGGCGAGAGCCTCCAGTCGACCCGCGAGAAGCTCATCGAGTACTCGCCGCTGAACGGCCTGGCCTCCCTCTACCGCATCCCGATGGAGGGCGACGAGACCGCCACCGGCTGGCCGCTGCTCGGCCTGCTGGCCGCCGTGACCGTGGCCGCCCTGGTCGGCGCCTACGCGCGGCTGACCACCACCGACGTCTGACACCCGGCGGCCCTGACGCCCCGGCCCGATGCCATGCCCGCGCCCCAGCGCGGGCATGGCGCGTCCGCGGGGCCGGGCGGCGCCGGCCCGGGCCCGCGCGCCGTCGCTCAGTGGCGCGGCGCGTTCCGTGACCGCAGGACCCTGGCGCCCCTGCGGTCCCGCGCGTTCCAGCACGCGCCGTGCCAGTGGCGGCGGTCGTCCACGGCGCCGAGCCGGGGCCAGACCACGACATGGGCCACCCCCGGCGGAATCTCCTGGTCGCACCCCGGGCAGCGGTAGTGCTTCGCCGCGGCGGCGCCCGCTATCCGGCGCACCACCCACTCCTCGCCCCGCCACACGTCCGTGTGCTCCAGGCCGAACCCGCGGGGGCCGTCGCCGTTGCTGCGGGGCTGCTGACCGCCGGGCGGACGGTTGCGACGCGGAGACACGGGAACACCTCGAAGTCGTTCGGCGGGCCCAGGGGCCACTGAGGCAGGCACCACGAGTCTACGCACCGCGCGGCACCCCCACCCCTGACTGACCATCATCAAAAAACTGCCCCTGGCCCGTGCCCAGGGCACGTGTCATGCGTTAGGGCCGATGGGGGAACCGTGATGCGTGTGGACGAACGCATGAGCGAGAGGGTGACGGCGATGAAGACGTTACGGATCGGGGCATTCGCCCTGGCGGGCCGGTTTCCGGGACAGAGCGACGCGGAGGCGCTGCACCGGACGGTGCGGACGGCGGTGGTCGCGGACGAGACGGGGCTCGACGCCGTCTGGCTGGCGGAGCACCACTTCGTGCCCTACGGGGTCTGTCCCTCGGCGACCACGCTGGCCGCGCTGCTGCTGGGCAGGACCCGGCACATCCGGGTCGGCACGGCGATCAGCGTGCTGACGACCACGCACCCGGTGGCCCTGGGCGAGCAGGCCGCGCTGCTGCACATCGCCTCCGGGGGCCGGTTCGCCCTCGGCGTGGGACGCGGCGGGCCGTGGATCGATCTGGAGGTCTTCGGCGGCGGGGTCGAGGCGCTGGAGAAGGGGTTCCCGGAGTCGCTGGACCTGCTGCTGCGCTGGCTGCGCGGGGCCAGCGTCGGCGCGGACGGGGACCGTTACCGCTTCCGCGAGGTCGCGGTCGTGCCCCGCGCCGCGGACGGGCCGCCGGTGCTGGTGGCCTGCACCTCCCCCGGCACTGTCCGGGAGGCCGCGCGGCGCGGACTGCCGATGCTGCTGGGGATGCACATCGGGGACGAGGAGAAGGCCCACATGGTGGCCTTGTGGCGGGCCGCCGCCGCCGAGGCCGGGGTGGACGGCGACACGATCGCCGCCGCCGACCACGTGTCGGTCGGCGTGGCCCAGGTCGCCGACAGCCAGTCGGAGGCCGTGGAGGCGCTGCGGCGGGCGCTGCCCGGCTGGCTGCGGCAGGGTCTGGCCGCGCACCGGACCGTGGACGGACGCCCGCGCCGGATGCGCGACCCCCTCGCGTACACGGAGCTGCTGTGCGAGCTGCACCCGGTCGGTCCGCCGCAGCTGTGCGCGGACCGGCTCGCGGCGACGGCGGAGCGCACCGGCATCACCCGCTTCGCCCTGCTGGTGGAGGGCTCGGGCGGCACCGCGACGACGGAGACGAACGTGCGCCGGCTCGCCGACGAGGTGCTGCCGCTCCTCCCGGTTCACGCGGAGCCGAGGGGGGCGGCAGCACGGGGAACGACGGCGGTGGCCGAAGCCCATGCCGTCAGCAGTCCCGCAGCTCCGGCGACTGGTTGAGGATCTGGCCGCGTATGGATGTGAACCGCTTCAGGGACGGCTCGGACGTGGCTCCGAGCGGGAAGACGGCCACCCGGTGGCAGTTCTGGAAGGCCAGCTTCACTCCGAAGTGACGTTCCAGCGCGCCCCGGATGGCGTCACTGGCCAGGGCGCGCAGAAGCTGGCCGCGCGCCTGCTCGTCCGGCGGGGGGGTGGTGTTGTCGGCGAATTCACCGCCGTCCACCTGGAGCCGGGCGACCAGCGTGCTGATCATGTCCCAGGCGAAGGGCAGGGAAGTTCGGACGCAGTCGACGAAGGCGGCTTCGTCGACCTCGCCTCGCTCGGCCTGCTCAAGCAGAGCCGGTGAGACGTCGAGCGACATGGATTCTCCTCTCGCGACCCCTGGCCAAGGGGTCTGGCGTACAGGCCGGGAGGCACCTCCGCCAGGGCGCTCGTCCTGTCCACGGACGGTTGCGACGGCGACGCCTCCCGCATCAACGGTAGGGGCCCTGGCCCGTGCATGTCAGTGGATTGGGCACATAACTGGCCACAGTCGAATCCCATGAATCCCACCCATATCGATGGCCACCTGCCGCCCCACCAGGGCCGGAGCCGACGGGCCGTCAGCGGTGTTCGGCCACCCAGCGGTAGTACAGCTCGGGGCGGCCGACGTGCCCGTAGCGCGGGCGGCGCTCGGCCCGTCCGGCGTCGACGAGATGCTCCAGATAGCGGCGGGCGGTGATCCGGGAGATCCCCGCGGCCTCGCCCGCCGCGCTCGCCGTGACGCCGTCCTCGCCCGCGCCGCGCAGCACGCGGGTCACGGCGGCGAGCGTCGCCCCGCTCATGCCCTTGGGCAGCGCGGCGGGCCGGGGCGCGCGCAGCGCCGACAGCGCCTGGTCGACCTCCTCCTGTCCGGCCGCCTCGCCGACCGCCGCGCGGAACGCGGCATAGCGCACGAGCCGGTCGCGAAGCGTCGCGAAGGCGAACGGCTTCAGCACGTACTGCACGACGCCCAGCGAGACGCCCTCGCGCACCACGGCCAGGTCGCGGGCCGAGGTCACCGCGATCACGTCCGCGTGGTGGCCGGCGGCGCGCAGCGCGCGCACCAGGCGCAGGCCGTGGCCGTCGGGCAGGTAGAGGTCGAGCAGCAGGAGGTCGACGGCCGTGTGGTCCATCAGCCGCTGGGCCTGGGCGCCGGTGTGGGCCGTGCCGCACACGGTGAACCCGGGCACGCGCGCCACGTACTGGCGGTGGGCTTCGGCGGCCAGCGGGTCGTCCTCGACGACGAGGACCCGGATCGCGGGCTCGGGCGGGCCGCCGGTCACGTCGGGACCGCCGCCCCCGCGCGCAGCGGCAGCCGCACGGTGAACACGGCCCCGCCGTCCGGGGCGCGCGCGGTGCCGAGGGTGCCGTGGTTGCGCCGCACGGCCTGGCCGACGAGGGCCAGGCCCAGGCCGCGGCTCTCGCCCTTGGTGGACCAGCCCCGGCGGAAGGCGTCGGCGGCCCGCTCCGGGTCCAGGCCGGTGCCGGAGTCGCGCACCGACAGCAGCAGCTCGTCCCCGGTGGCGCGGACCGTCACGGTGACGTGCGGGGGGCGGGCCCCGGCGCCCTCCAGGGCGGCGTCCACGGCGTTGTCCAGGAGATTGCCCAGGATGGTCACCAGGTCCCGGGCGGGGAGCGAGGCGGGCAGCAGGCCGTCGTCGATCCGGCTGTCCGCGGCCAGCTCCAGCGTCACGCCCCGCTCGTTCGCCTGTGCCGCCTTGCCCAGCAGCAGCGCCGCGAGCACCGGTTCGCCGACGGCGCCCACCACCTGGTCGGTCAGCGCCTGCGCCAGCTCCAACTCCGCGGTGGCGAAGTCGACGGCCTCCTCGGCCCGGCCCAGCTCGATGAGCGAGACGACGGCGTGCAGGCGGTTGGCCGCCTCGTGCGCCTGGGAGCGCAGCGCCTCCGCGAAGCCGCGCACCGAGTCCAGCTCCCCGGCCAGCGCCTGGAGTTCGGTGTGGTCGCGCAGGGTCACCACGGTGCCGTGCCGTTCGCCGCCGGAGACCGGGGAGGTGTTGACGACGACGACGCGGTCCTCCGTCACGTGCACCTCGTCCACCCGGGGCTCGGCGGACAGCAGGGTCTCGGTCAGCGGCGCGGGCAGGCCGAGACCGGCGGCGTGCCGGCCGACCTGGTCCCCGGTCAGGCCGAGCAGCTCCCGGCCCGCGTCGTTGATCAGCGCGATCCGGCCGTCGCCGTCGAGGAGCAGCAGGCCCTCCCGCACGGCGTGCAAGGTGGCCTGGTGGTAGTCGTGCAACCGGCTCAGCTCCCGGGCGTTCATGCCGTGGGTGTGGCGCCGCAGCCGGGCGTTGACGGCGTAGGTGCCGAGGCCGCCGAGGGCCAGGGTCCCCGCGGCCACCCCGATCAGGGCGGTCACCTGCCGGGCGACCCGGTCCCCGATCTCCTCCACGGCGAGACCGGCGCTGACGAGCGCCACGATCTCGCCGTTCTCGTCGCGGACCGGGGTGACCGCGCGGACCGAGCGGCCGAGGGTGCCGGTGTAGGTCTCGGTGAAGGTCTCGCCCGCCAGCGCCGGCCCGATGTGGCCGACAAACTTCTCCCCGATCCGCTCCGGATCGGGGTGGGTCCACCGGATGCCGCCGGGATCCATGATCGTCACAAAAGTGATCCCGGTGTCCCGCCGGACCTGCTCCGCGAACGGCTGGAGCCGCGCCGTCGGATCGTCCGAGGCCACCGCCGCCCGCACCGAGGGAGAGCCCGCGACGCCCCGGGCCGCGGCGGTCACCAGGTCCCGCGCGGCCCGGTCGGCCTGCGCCCGGTCCGTGAGGTAGGTGAACAGCGCGCAGACCGCCACCACGACGGTGACCAGCACGATCTGCATGGCGAAGAGCTGGCCGGCCAGGCTGCGCGGACGGGGCGGGCGAGGCAGTCGCATGCCGCCAGTGTGCCCGGACCGTGACGATGGCCGAAACCCGTCGGTCGCGGCAAAGGAGCAGGTCGCGGGAGCGCGAACGCTATGAACGGAAACGTGACGGCCGTCTCACCTGGGTGAATAGTCACGGGAACGCGGCGCGCCGCGTCCACCATCCGGACCCCCGATGTCCCCGATCCCCACTCCCCACTCGCACTCCACGACGACGAGGAGGCTGCCACCGTGACCGAGACGGTGACCACGACCGCGACCCCCGGCCCCAGACGTGACCGGACGCACTTTCTGTACATCGCCGTGATCCTGGCGGTCGCCGCCGGTATCGCGGTCGGGCTGGCGGCCCCGGACGCCGGCGTCGAGCTGAAGCCGCTCGGCACCGGGTTCGTCGACCTGATCAAGATGATGATCTCGCCGGTGATCTTCTGCACGATCGTGCTGGGCATCGGCTCGGTCAGGAAGGCGGCCAAGGTCGGCGCGGTGGGCGGTCTCGCGCTCGGCTACTTCCTCGTCATGTCGACGTTCGCCCTGGCCATCGGTCTGCTGGTGGGCAACCTGCTGGAGCCGGGCTCCGGGCTGCACCTCACCGAGGCGACGCGGGACGCGGGCGCGGCGCAGGCCGAGGGCGCGCACGAGTCGACCACGGACTTCCTGCTCGGGATCATCCCGACGACGATGGTGTCCGCCCTCACCGAGGGCGAGGTCCTCCAGACGCTGCTGATCGCCCTGCTGGTCGGCTTCGCGCTCCAGGGCCTCGGCCCGGCGGGCGAGCCGGTGCTGCGCGGCATCGGGCTCCTCCAGCGGGTCGTGTTCCGCGTTCTGGCCATGATCATGTGGCTGGCGCCGGTCGGCGCGTTCGGCGCGATCGCGGCCGTGGTCGGTGAGACCGGCACGGACGCGCTGCGGTCGCTGGCCGTCATCATGTTCGGCTTCTACGCGACCTGTCTGATCTTCGTGTTCGTCATCCTCGGGCTGGTGCTGCGCGTGGTCGCCGGGGTGAACATCTTCGCGCTGCTGCGCTACCTCGGCCGTGAGTTCCTGCTGATCCTGTCCACGTCGTCGTCGGAGTCGGCGCTGCCGCGCCTGATCGCGAAGATGGAGCACGCGGGCGTCAGCCGCCCCGTCGTCGGCATCACCGTGCCGACGGGCTACTCGTTCAATCTCGACGGCACGGCGATCTACCTCACCATGGCCTCACTGTTCATCGCCGAGGCGATGGGCGACCCGCTGTCGCTCGGGGAGCAGGTCTCGTTGCTCGGCTTCATGATCATCGCCTCGAAGGGCGCGGCGGGCGTGACCGGCGCGGGCATGGCCACCCTGGCCGGCGGCCTGCAGTCGCACCGGCCGGAACTCCTCGACGGCGTCGGGCTGATCGTCGGCATCGACCGTTTCATGAGCGAGGCCAGGGCCCTGACCAACTTCGCGGGCAACGCGGTCGCCACCGTCGTCATCGGCACGTGGACCCAGGAGGTCGACAAGGGCCGGATGCGCGAAGTCCTCGCCGGGAACGTGCCGTTCGACGAGGCGACGCTGATCGACGACGGCCACGGCGGCCCTGACGGCGACGCGGGCGACGGCGGCGGTGACCGGGCCGACGGCGGCGGCCGGGGCGAGGCGTCCGGGGCGAGGCGTCCGTCGGTCGTGGTGTGATCCGGCCTCCGGCGGCCCTCTAGGCTGACCCCATGCGTCTCGTCATCGCCCGCTGCTCGGTCGACTACGCCGGCCGGCTCACCGCCCATCTCCCCCTCGCACCACGGCTGATCCTGGTCAAGGCGGACAACTCCGTGTCGATCCACGCCGACGACCGGGCGTACAAGCCGCTCAACTGGATGTCCCCGCCCTGCACGCTCAAGGAGAGCACGCCGGACGGGACTCCGGTGTGGACGGTGGAGAACAAGGCGGGCGAGAAGCTCATCATCACGATGGCGGAGATACTGCACGACTCGTCGCACGAACTGGGCGTCGACCCGGGGCTGATCAAGGACGGCGTGGAGGCACACCTCCAGGAGCTGCTCGCGGACCGCATGGACACGCTGGGCGAGGGGTGCACGCTGATCCGCCGCGAGTACCCCACGGCGATCGGCCCGGTGGACATCCTCGGCCGCGACGCGGACGGCGGCACGATCGCCGTGGAGATCAAGCGGCGGGGGGAGATCGACGGCGTCGAGCAGCTCACGCGCTACCTGGAGCTGCTCAACCGCGACCCGCTGCTGGCTCCGGTGCGGGGCGTGTTCGCGGCCCAGGAGATCAAGCCCCAGGCCCGCACGCTGGCCACGGACCGGGGAATCCGGTGCGTGACGCTCGACTACGAGGCGCTGCGCGGCATCGACGACGACAAACTGCGGCTCTTCTGACACACCGGCCGGCCGCGCCCTCTTCCCCGGGCGCGGCC
>NZ_JBPQTQ010000127.1:0-18978 GCF_051386415.1 Streptomyces sp. URMC 129 | reverse complement strand
CGGGCCGCGGCCGGTGCCGACGGGGACGCCGAGGCCGCGTGCGAGGCGGCGGCCACCGAGCACCTGCCGGACGCCTGGCAGGCCGACGTCTCCTGCCCCCTGGTGGGCACCGTGCGCCGCGCCGAGGTCGGCCTGGAGGTCCCGGTCCTCTTCCCCGGCGCGCTCAACCTGCCCCTGACGATCACCGGTTCGGCCGGCGCCGCCGAGGAGGGCTGACCCATGGCCGGACGGACACCGCGGTGCCGCACCCGGCGCCGCACCGGGTGGCGGGACGACCGGGGCGTGACCGCCGTCGAGTTCGCGGGCTGGCTGCCGTTGCTCGTTCTTGTCGGCCTCACCGCGCTTCAGCTCGGACTCGTCGGGTATGCCGCACAGCAGGCGGGGTCCGCGGCCAGGGCCGCCGCCAGGACCGCCGCGCAGGAGGAGATCGAGGACGAGTACGCCGCCGTGGGCCGGGCGGCCGTCAGCGACTGGCTGACCGTGGACGTCACCGCGGTGGAGTCGTGCGGCGAGGAGGCCACCGTGACGGCGAGCGTCTCGGTCCCCTCCGTGCTGCCGTTCCTCGACGTCTTCGGCGAGGCCACCAGGACCGTGACGATGCCGTGCGACTGAGGCGGGCGAGGTGCGGCGGGCGGAACAGCGGACGCGGCCGGCGTGACCGGCGCGCCCCGCGCGACCGGAACAACAGCGAGGTGAGGAGCGAGCGATGGGCCTGAGATCCCGAGTCCACGCGCCCGACGAGGCCGCCGACACCGGCCCCGGCGACGGCCGGCTCGTCGCGACCTACCGCGCCAAGCTGCTGGAGGAGATCGACCTCGCCGAGATGTCCTCGCTCGGCACCGGCGAGCGCCGCGAGCGCCTCGAACGCGTGCTGGGCCACATCCTCAGCCGCGAGGGCCCCGTGCTGTCCACCCAGCAGCGGGCCCTGCTCATCCGCCGCGTCGTGGACGAGGCACTGGGCCTCGGCATCCTCGAACCGCTCCTGGAGGACGCCTCCATCACCGAGATCATGGTCAACGGCCCCGACCAGATCTACGTCGAGCGCGCCGGCCGCGTCGAGCGGCTGCCGCTGCGCTTCGCGTCCGAGGAGCAGCTCATGCAGACCATCGAGCGCATCGTCTCCACGGTCAACCGCCGCGTGGACGAGTCGAACCCGATGGTCGACGCCCGCCTGCCCACCGGCGAGCGCGTCAACGTCATCATCCCGCCGCTGGCGCTGAGCGGCGCCACGCTCACCATCCGCCGCTTCCCGCGCGCCTACACCCTCGCCGAGCTGATCGGCTTCGGCACGCTGGACGAACAGCTGGTCATGCTGCTGTCCGGGCTGGTCCGGGCGAAGTTCAACGTCATCGTCTCCGGCGGCACCGGCTCCGGGAAGACCACCCTGCTCAACGCGCTCAGCGGCCTGATCCCCGAGGGCGAACGCATCGTCACCGTCGAGGACGCCGCCGAACTCCAGCTCCAGCAGAGCCACGTCATCCGGCTGGAGTCCCGCCCGCCCAACATCGAGGGCAAGGGCGAGGTCACCATCCGCGACCTCGTGCGCAACTCGCTGCGCATGCGCCCCGACCGCATCATCGTCGGCGAGGTCCGCGGCGGCGAGACCCTCGACATGCTCCAGGCCATGTCCACCGGCCACGACGGCTCGCTCGCCACCGTGCACGCCAACAGCGCGGAGGACGCGCTGCTGCGGCTGCAGACCCTGGCCTCCATGTCCGAGCTCCAGGTGCCGTTCGAGGCGCTGCGCGACCAGATCAACAGCGCGGTCGACGTCCTCGTCCAGCTCACCCGGCACCCCGACGGCTCCCGCCGCCTGGCCGAGATCGCCATCCTCTCCTCGCGCGGCCGGGAGCCGTTCCGCATCGCCACCGTCGCGGAGTTCCGCGCCGAGCCGATGACGCCCGACGGCCGCGTGCACGGCCGCTTCCACCACTACCCGGTCCCGCGGGCCGTCGCCGACCGCCTCTACCTGGCCGGCGAGCCGATCCCGCAGGCGTTCGGCGTCCACCTCGACGACTCCCACCTCGCCGTCCGGGAGGCGAGCTGATCCATGGGCACCCTGTCCCTCCTCGTCCTCGGCCTCGCGCTGCTCGCGCTGGTCTGCGCCGTGGCCGGGCTCCAGCTCTACGCCGGTGGGCGCGAGCAGCGGCGGCTCGTGCTCAGCCGCCTCACCGGGCCGGTCGCCGCCCCGGCCGACGCCGCGGCCCCCGCCGACGGCCCGGCCCCCGAGGCGGTGTCCGCGCCGGCCGGCCGCAGGCGCCGCTTCCAGCGCCTCGACCGGCGGCTGCGCCGCACCGAGCTGGGCCGCCGCCTGCGCCTGAAGCTCCAGGCCACCGGCCTCGACCTGACGGTCGGCGAGTACGCGGCGTACGTCCTGGCGGCGGTCGCCGGCCTCTGGCTGATCGGCTCGGCGGTGCTGGCGCCGTTCTTCGGCCCGGTCTTCGCGCTCGTCGCCCTCTGGGGCGGCAACCTCTTCCTCAACTGGCAGCGGACCCGGCGCACCGAGCGGTTCATCAACCAGCTCCCGGAGCTGGCCCGCCTCATCGCCAACGGCACCGCCGCCGGCCTGGCCATGCGCACCGCCCTGTCCATGGCCGCCGAGGAGATGGACGACCCGGCCGGCGCCGAGCTGGCCATCGTCGCCAACCAGCTCGCCGTCGGCCGCTCCCTGGAGGAGGCCCTGCACGAGCTGGGCACCCGGCTGCCGTCCCGCGAGCTGAACGTGCTGGTCACCACCCTGATCCTGGCCAACCGGGCCGGCGGCACCATCGTGGCCTCGCTGCGCAACCTCACCGCCACGCTGGAGGAGCGCAAGGAGACCCGCCGCGAGGTGCGCACCATGCTCGCCGAGATCAACGCCACCGCCGTCACCGTCCCGGTGCTCGGCCTCGGCGCGCTGCTGATGATCAACGCCATGTCGCCCGGCGCCCTCGGCCGCGTCACCGGCAGCCCCGGCGGGCAGATCGCGATGCTGATCGCGCTCGGCCTGTACGTCGTCGGGTTCGTCGTCGTGCGCCGCTTCGGCCGGATCGACGTCTGAGGGAGTACAGGGAGTACGCCGCATGGGACTGCTGCTCGGCCTGGCCATGGGCGCCGCCGTCTTCGGGATCGTCACCGCCGTGCGCATGATGCGCTCCGGCACCCCGTTGCCCGCCGACCTCCAGCTCGCCCTGGAGGTCGGCTCCACCCGCGTCTCGGCCGGCGGCTCCGCCGTCGACCGGCTCGGGATCCGCTTCGCGCCGCTGGTGCTGCGGCTGATGGGCCGCAAGGCCGTCGACCGCAAGCGCAAGCGGATCGACCAGGCGGGCAACCCCGAGGGCCTCACCATCGACCGGTACGCCGCCCGCCGCGCGGTCTACGGGATCTTCGGCCTGCTGACCACGCTGGTCTTCGTCGCGGCCGGCTTCCCGCTCTTCGCGCTGTTCGGCCTCGCCTTCGGCGCGTTCGCGGCCGACCTGGCGATCTGGCAGGGCATCAGGACGCGGCGGGACGTCATCGATCGCACCCTGCCGGACTTCCTCGACGTGCTGGCGGTCGTCGTCTCGGCCGGCCTCGGCTTCCGGCAGGCGCTGGACCGGGTCTCCGCCCGGTACGAGGGCCCGTGGGCGGACGAGATCCGCATCGCGCTGCGCCAGATGGACGTGGGCGTCTCCCGGCGCCAGGCGTTCGACGAGCTGCGCCGCCGCAACGACTCGGAGCCGGTCAACCAGTTCGTCTCCGCCCTCCAGCAGGGCGAGGAGCTCGGCGCCCCGATCGCGGACACGCTGATCCAGATCGCCCGCGACATGCGCCGCACCGACGCCCAGAACGCCCGCCGCCGCGCGGCCCGGGCGATCCCGATGGCGACGATGGCGACGCTGGTCTTCATGGTCCCGGCCACGATGATCATCATCGTGACCGGGATGATCCTGGGATCGGGCACCGACTTCGGCCAGGTCCTCGGGGACTGAGCTGTCCTCGGGGACTGAGCTGTTGCGAACCCGTAGCGAAGCGACGACCGGCCCGCGCGTACGCTGGGCCGGAAGGGGGTGCCGCCGATGGCAGATCTCGACGTCACATACCAGGACATGCACGATGCGGCCGACCGGCTCCACACGGCCAAGGAGGAGCTGACGACCAAGCTGGACCAGCTGCGGGTGTACGTCAGCGACCTGGTCCAGGACGGCTACGTCACGACCCGTTCCTCACGGGCGTTCGATCAGTCGTACGAGGAGTTCACGACCGGCGGCCGGCAGGCCGTGGAGTCCCTCCAGGGACTGGGCGACTTCCTGCACGGCGCGGCGGACGGCTTCCGCGACCTGGACAAGCAGTTGGAGGAAGGGCTCCGCGAATGACGACGGCCGACAAGTGGACCGACGCGGTCACGATCGAACGCCAGGGGTTCCGGATATCGGTGCCCGACTCCTGGTGGGAGTTCGACCTGCGCCCGGAGAGCAGGGACGACAGCATTCGCCGCATGGTCGACGAACGCGTCCAGGGTCAGCCGGAGATGGCCGAGCACCGCGACGTGATCACGTCGTTCCTGCGCCGCCAGGCGCGCGAGGCGTGGGACTCGGGCGCGGTCTACTGCGGCTGCATGGCCCAGAGCTTCGGCGGCGGCCCGCCGATCACCGCGTCCGTGACCGTCTCGGTGATCGGCGCCCGCACCTCCTCCGGCGAGGCCCTGCCGACCGACCCGGCCTCGATCGCGGCCCAGCTGGGCACGCGGACGGCCCGCAAGGAGGGCGACGCGTGGCGCGAGGTGTCGACGGTGGAGATCAAGGACGTCGGCGTGGCCGCCCGCACCCGCGGCATCGAGGACATCCCGGTCCCCGGCGACACGCGCCACGTGCGCGCGGTGCTGATGCAGACGTTCATCCCGGTGCCGGACGACGACGCCCGGGCGGTGGCGCTGGTGTCGGGCAGCAGCCAGGTGCTGGACCTGGCCGACTCGTTCTTCGACGTCTTCGACGCCATCACGTCCACGTTCCGCTTCATCTGACCCGAGAGAGCCGGGGGGGAACCATGTCCGACGAGCGCCTCGCGATCCCGCTGGACGAACTGAGCGAGTTCGCCCCGCAGTTGCGCGCGGTCAAGGAATACATGAACCGTACGGGGGACACCTTCGACGAGTACAACGACTCGTTCGGGGACGGCAGGATCGTCGACGCCCTCGACAGCTTCGTCAGCGGCTGGCGCGACGGCCGCGGCGACATCAGCGAACAGCTCACCGGCCTCGCCGAGATGGCGGAGACGGTGATCCGCACGGTCAACGACTTCGAGGCGGAGCTGGAGCGCTCCCTCCAGGACGGCGGCGGCGAGGGCGGCGGACAGCAGCAGGCGGTCTAGGAACGGCGATTGCCCGCCCCGCCGGATGGGCACGGGTGCTCACGCACCGAGCGAGGGGTCGCGCTCAGTTGTCCAC
This sequence comes from Streptomyces sp. URMC 129, assembly GCF_051386415.1. Taxonomy (NCBI): domain Bacteria; kingdom Bacillati; phylum Actinomycetota; class Actinomycetes; order Kitasatosporales; family Streptomycetaceae; genus Streptomyces; species Streptomyces sp. URMC 129. The sequence continues at coordinate 13,574 of NZ_JBPQTQ010000127.1, read as the reverse complement.
GGCACTACGGAATGCCAACGGATCGCCGGGGTCTCCCTGCCCAAGTCGCGCTCGGTGTGGCACAGTCAGTGCCGATAGCTGTACGGGTTGGCCCGCTGGGAGGGGGTCGGGCATGGCGCATCCCGCCGACGCACGGGTGCCCTCGGGGCAGAACGGCCACCCGTCCCCCATACCCGGACGCCACGCTTCGCAGTACGGTGAGGCGCGGCGGAACAGGGGCCATGAGAGGCCGGCTGAACCGGCGTCAGCCGGAGGAGAGGGACGCCATGAGCAGGCTGCTGTCGACCTGGACCCACAAGATCGCCCAACGCCTCCACGGCCGCTTCGACGACCGCGGCGCGGGCTTCGTGGAGTACGCGGGGTTGCTGCTCCTGATCGCTTCCGTGGTCGTTGCCGTGATGGCGCTGGATCTCGACACCACCGTGTCCGACTCCATCCGGGAAGCGGTCGGAAGCATCACCGGCGGCTGACCGGCGACCCGAGCCGGGGCGCCGTCTTCCCGCTCTACATATGGATGATCACCGGGCTGCTGTCGGTGGCCTTCCTCTTCTTCGTCTTCGCGCAGGCGGCGGTCCTCCGCGGCAGCGGCCAGTCGGCGGCCGACGCGGCGGCCCTCGCCGCGGCCCGGGAGGGCAGGGACCACCTCTACGAGGAGTTCCTCGACGCCCTGAGCGGCGACGGTGACCTGGAGGACGTGCTGGAGGGCGACGACTTCGACGTACCCGAGGCGTGCGGGGAAGCCGCGCCCCGGCTGGCCGACCGCAACGACGCCGTCGTCACCTCGTGCGACCCGGATCACGAACGTACCGGCTACACCGTGGGGGTGGAGACCCGCGACACTGTGGGGGAGTCCCTCATCCCCGGCACGGAGGACCAGACGGCGCGTGCCGAGGCGACGGCCGTCATCCGGAGCCGGTGCGAGCGCGAGTCCCAGGAGGACGACCGTGTGGAGCTCCGCTGCGATGACGACGGGGATCTGTCCTTCGACCCCGGCAACGAGGACGAACTGCCCGAGGCCAGGGACCTGTTCTCCATCTATCTGGACGATTGACCGACGACGAGTTGAAGGTAAAGGAACCGCCCCCGATGGACCTCCGTGATAGCAAGTCGCGCCTGATCCTGATCGTTGTCGCTCTGGGCGCCGCACTCGTGGTCGCCGTCGCCAGTTGTGGCGGGGGAGGCGGTGACGACGGCGGCGACGTCGGCAGTTCGCCCACGGGCCAGGCGGACGGCGGGAACACGGAGGAGGACGGTTCGGCCGAGGGCGAGCCGTCGGGCGAGGGCGAGCCGGTGGAACCGGAAATCCTGGGCCAGGTGACCGGTGAGGAGAACATCACCCTGACGATCACCCGCGCCGAGCGCGAGGCCGGCGGCTTCCTCACGATCGAGGGGACCATTCACAACGGCGGCAGCGAGAACTGGGGCACCTCGGCCTGGGCGGGCGAGGAGAACGAACTGGCCGGCAACGACTTCTCCATGGCCGGGGCCACGCTGACCGCCCAGGAAGAGCGGAAGAGGTATCTGATCCTGCGGGACACCGACGGCCGCTGCCTGTGCACCAACTTCGGGCTGCAGATCGACGCCGGCGCCACGCAGAACTGGTTCGCCCAGTTCCCCCAGCCCGACGCGGAGACCACGGAGGTCGACTTCCAGATCGGGCAGATGCCTCCCGTCACCATCGAGATTCACTGAGGGGTCGTGATGAGGTACCTGCTGCACCAGTCGGGCCGTGCCGCCGCCGTCCTGACGACCGCCCTGGTCGTCGGGACGTTCGCCGTGCCGGTGGCGGCGGCCGACGAGAACGACGAAGTCGTCGAGCAGCCGCCGGGCTACGAGGCCCCGCCGCCGCCCGACATCGATCCCGACGCGGCCGGGCTGATGCTCGGCGACGGGGCCACCCTCGCCGAGCCGCGCGTGCTCGATATCAAGTTCGCCAACGAGGGGTTCGACAGCACCGAACAGCCCGACGACGGCGGTGACGACGGTGGCACCGGCGGCGACGAGGAGCCCGGCGGGCAGGAGCCCAACGGCGGCGGGGACGGCGCACAGCGCGAGGAACAGACCGGCGGACAGCACAAGTTCACGCTCCAGACGGACGTTCTGTTCGCCGAGGGCAGTGACCAGCTCTCCGAGGACTCGCGCGGCGCCCTCATGGAGGTCGCCACCGCCATCAACGAGTACCAGCCGTCACAGGTGAACATCTTCGGGTTCACCGACGACCAGGGCTCGTACGAAAGCGGTACCGAACTCTCCCTGGGCCGGGCGAGGAACACGCACGAAGCGCTGATGGAACTCCTCGACAACCCCCAGGTCATCAACTTCAACGTCCGTGGCTACAGCGAGGACTACCCCCTGTACGACAACGCGACCGAGGAAGGACGCCAGCGCAACCGGCGGGTGGAGATCTCCTGGCCGACCGGCGAGTGAGGGCTCTCAGCCGTTGATCCGCCACTGCGTCGCGGTCATGAGGTAGGTGCGCAGGTTCTCGTTGTACGGATCGACGGAGACGTCGTCGATCCAGAGCAGCACCAGGTTGTTCTCCGCGGTCTCCGCGCAGATCCCGACGCCCGGGTGCAGCGTGGCGTCCTCCATGATGTCCTGCACGGAGATGACGTTGGGCAGGGTGGTGGCGTTGGCCGCCTCGTGACACTCCTCGGGTGTGGCGTCCGGGTCGTCGATGGTGCCCGCGAAGGTCTCCGGGTGGAACTCGATGCCCTGGCCCACCAGGTTCGGGTCGTCGCAGTAGATGTACTGCAGCTCCCAGTCGCCGAAGGGGCCACTGGCTCCCGAATAGCTGTTGTGCTCGACCCGCAGCTCGTCGAAGTCGACCAGCGTGTTGTTGGCTCCGATGCAGCGGTCGAGCGACACGTCCGTGTCAGGGGTGTACATCGGCGCCACGATGTTCAGTTCGGCGTCGCTGTTCGTCAGCGTGTAGGGCGCGTCCGGGCCGGGGGTCGCCGGTGGGGATCCGGTGCCGCCCCCGGCCCCGGCCGCCTCGCCCGCCTCGTCGTTCCCGGGCCCCTCCCCGGTCGGTGCGGAGGTCTGGGCGGTGTCCGGGGCGCCGTCGTCCGGCGAGTCGCCGTCGCCCAGGTCCAGGAGCGACACGAGCAAGCCACCCGCGACAGCGGCCACCACGGCGGTGGCGGCCACCAGCGGCGCCACGCGGCGCCGGACCCGGCCCGGTGGATCGGTCGGGGCGGGAGCCGCGGTGGGGGCGGAGGCCGCCGAAGGCGGCACGGACGGCTCCGGCGACCGCGTCGGCGTGCGGGGCGTCGGAGGAGTGGAAGGGACGGGAGGAGCGGCGTTGACGCGGCTGGTCACCTCTGTTGCCACGGGGTGGGGGAGCCAGCTCTCCTCTCTCCGCAGGGTCTGGCCCGGGGACAGGGCGCGGCAGGCGTCGATCACCTCGGAGGGGGTGGGGCGGGCGGCCGGGTCCTTGGTCAGGCAGGACGTGATCAGGTCGCGCAGGGCCGGCGGGGCCGCCGTCAGGTCGGGCGGGGACTGGGCGATCCGGTACATCACCGCGTGGGCCGTGCCCTCCCCGAAGGGGTGGGTGGCCGTCGCCGCGTAGTGCGTGATCAGGCCCAGGGCGAAGACGTCCGTCGCGGGCGTGGCCGGGGCGCCGGTGATCTGTTCGGGGGCCATGTACGCCGGCGTGCCCACCCGCACGTCCGCGCCCGTCAGGGCCGTGGCGTCGGCGGCGCGGGCGATGCCGAAGTCGATCACCTTCGGGCCGTCGGCCGCCAGCAGCACGTTGCCCGGCTTCAGGTCCCGGTGGATGATCCCGGCCCCGTGGATCGACTGGAGGGCCTCGGCCACGCCGCCCACCAGCAGCAGCACCGTCTCCACCGGCAGCGGCCCGTGCGTGCGCACCGCGTCGGACAGGGAGAGGCCGGGGACGAAGGCCGTGGCCAGCCAGGGGGCCGCGCCCTCGGTGTTGCTGTCGAGCACCGGCACCGTGTACACGCCCTGCACCCGCCGCGCCGCCCGCACCTCGCTCTCGAAGCGCCGCCGGAACTCCGGGTCCTGGGCGAACTCCGCCCGCACCACCTTGATCGCGACCGGCTGACCGCCGCGCGTATAAGAGAGGTAGACGCTGCCCATGCCGCCGGCGCCGAGGCGGGCCTGGAGCCGGTAGCCGGCCACCTCCCGCGGGTCCCCCGGCTCCAGCGCGCTGAACTGAGGCGGCGTGCCGTGCTGCCCTGCCATGCATGTCCCCCCGGCGGAAAGCGGATCGTGGCGTCTCGTGCGTCCGTGCGCATCCTAGTGCCGCCCGCCACGGCGCCCCGGGCCGCGCTTGCGCGCCCGCCGCCGCCCGGGTACGACGTCCCCATGACCACTGAGGACGGGTTCACCTATCCGGCCGTCGGCGCCACCCGCGACGCCGGCGCGGGGGCGACGCCGCCGCCCGGGTTCCACGCGCTGCGGGAGCGGACCCGCGTCGGCACCGGCCCGGCGGCCCTGGCGGCGGCCGGGCGGGCGCTGCTGGAGTGGCGCATGCACCGCGCCGTGGGCATGACCGTGGAGGCGGACGCCGACCGGGCGGCTCCGGGCGTCGCGGTCACGGTCGGCATGGGCGCCGGACCGCTGCGGCTGCGCGCGCCGTGCCGCGTCGTGTGGGTCGTGGACGAGCCGGACCGGGTCGGGTTCGCCTACGGCACGCTCCCCGGACATCCCGAGGCCGGTGAGGAAGCGTTCGTCGTCGAGCGGCTGCCGGACGACACGGTCTGGCTGACGGTCACGGCGTTCAGCCGGGGTGCCGCCTGGTACGCCCGCGCCGCCGGGCCCGTCGGCCGGGCCGCGCAGCGGGCCGTCGCCCGCCGCTACGGCCGCGCCCTGCGCCGCGTCGCGGACGGCTGACCGCCGCATGGGGGGACCAGGTTCCGGCCAGGTGGGGTAGTGTTCCGAACGTTGGCAGCCGCTGACACTTGTGCGGCCAGCGTCGTCACTCCCACCCCGGCGACGGCTGGCGGGGCGGACCGTGAGCCACCCCCCCCGCTCCGGTCCGGCCCCATTCCCCGGGCCGGTCTGCCCTCCCCCCACTCGGGCAGGCCGGCCCGCATTACGCTTCGGGCCGTGCACCCCCTCCTCATCGCCGCCGCCATGGGGTACGGCGCGCTGACCGGGCCGCTGCTCGTGCGGCCCGGGTACCGGCTGGCCGTCGATCCGGACCAGCCGTGGCGGTCCGCCTGCCCGGCCGGGCACCCGCTGGCCGCGCGCCCGCGCGGCTGGCTGGGGACCGGGCGCTGCGCGCGGTGCCTCCGCGACGGCGCGGACACCACGCCGCCACCCGCCTACGGGGCCTCGCCCCGCCGGCTCGCCGCCGTGGCCGCCGCGGTCTGCGCGCTGCTGGCCGCCGCCGTCGGCGCCCGCCCCGAGCTGGTCGTCTGGCTGCTGGCCGCGCCGGTCGCGGTGCTGCTCGCCACCGTCGACATCGCCGTGCAGCGGCTTCCCGACGTCCTCACCCTCCCGCTGGCCGCCGCCGTGGCCGCCGGGCTCGGCGTGGCCGCCCTGCTGCCCGCGGCCGGCGGGAGCTGGCGGCGGGCGCTTCTCGGCGGGGCCGTGCTGACCGGGGTGTACTTCCTCCTCTTCCTCATCAACCCGCGGGGCCTGGGCTTCGGAGACGTCAAACTGGCTACCTCGATCGGAGTAGCCCTGGGGTGGTACGGCTGGGCCGCGGTGTTCCTCGGCACGTTCGCCGGCTTCCTGCTCGCCGCCGGGTACGGATTCGCCCTGGTCATCGTGGGCAGGCCGCGGCGCGGACGGTCCATCCCGTTCGGCCCGTTCATGGTGCTGGGCGCCCTGGCGGCGCTCGTCCTGGGCGGACTCGCGGTCTGATTCTGTGGAAGGTGCAGCCACCATGGCCACTCATGCGTTACCGTGGAATCCCCCCCTCGGGCCGGTCCGTCACCCCCCCCACGGACCGGCCCGCTTTTGTGCCCGGCCCGTGCCGGACCGGCGGCCGGATCCTTCGGTCGCGGTGCCCGGGGCGGTGCCGGCGGCAGTAGAGTGCCGGGGTCGGGGACGAGGGCACCGGAGGGGCTGACAGACACGATGAGGAACAAGCTGCGCCGCCTGGCCGTGAGGCTGTACGCACGGCGGGTGGAGGGCAGTCTCGACACCGACCGCGGGCCGAAGCACATCGGCGTCATCCTGGACGGCAACCGCCGCTGGGCCAAGGCGGCGGGCAGCACCACGCGGCAGGGGCACGAGGCGGGCGCCGCCAAGATCCACGAGCTGCTCGGCTGGTGCGCCGAGACGGATGTCGAGGTCGTCACGCTCTGGATGCTGTCGACGGACAATCTCAACCGCGCCCCCGAGGAGCTCACCCCGCTGCTGTCGATCGTCGAGGGCGCGGTCCGCGGCCTGGCCGAGGACGGCCGCTGGCGCGTCAACCACGTGGGCGCGCTGGACGTCCTGCCGGAGCGCACGCGGCACGTGCTGCGGGAGGCCGAGGAGATGACCCGGGGCCGCACGGGGATACTCGTCAACGTCGCGGTGGGCTACGGCGGCCGGCAGGAGATCACCGACGCCGTCCGCTCCCTGCTGGCCAAGCGCGCGGCCGAGGGGCAGACGCTGGAGCAGGTCGCCGAGGGCCTGGAGGTGGAGGACATCTCCGAGCACCTCTACACCCGCGGCCAGCCGGACCCGGACCTGGTGATCCGCACCAGCGGCGAGCAGCGGCTGTCGGGGTTCATGCTCTGGCAGAGCGCCCACTCGGAGTACTACTTCTGCGAGGCGTACTGGCCGGCCTTCCGCAAGGTCGACTTCCTGCGGGCGCTGCGCGACTACGCCGCCCGGCACCGGCGTTACGGCATCTGAGCCGGCCGCGGAACACCGGGCGGCCGTCCGGCGAACGTTCCCGTACGGGCCGGGGGCCGGGCGGACACTCCGCCCGGCCAGCGCATTCTTCGCATGAGATGCGCAGCCAGCGGGCATATTCCCGGCGGACAGCGCGTCGTCGCTGTCCGCCGGGAGGCCCGTTTGCGCACCACGTCACCCCCTCAGTCAGGTGGGGATCAGGGCCGGTACCGGGCCCGCGCGCATGCGGGCCGGCGCCGGCCGTCTGACCCCCGGCGCTCCGGGCGCCGTGATTCCGCACCTCATCCGAGGGGGTTCGTCCACACGTGGTCACCAGCAACAAGCGCTCGAACGACCGGCGCATGTACGTCCTCGACACCAGCGTCCTGCTCGCCGACCCGGCGGCCATCACCCGCTTCGACGAGCACGAGGTCGTCCTGCCGGTCGTGGTCATCTCCGAGCTAGAGGCGAAGCGGCACCACCCCGAACTCGGATACTTCGCGAGGGAGGTCCTGCGTCGCCTGGACGAGTTCCGCGTGCGGCACGGCAGGCTCGACACCCCGCTGCCCATCGGTGACTTGGGCGGCACGCTGCGGGTCGAGCTGAACCACTCCGATCCGGCGGTCCTGCCGGCCGCCATGCTGAACGAGCGGGGCCGTCTGGCGGACAACGACTCGCGCATCCTCGCGGTGGCGCGCAACCTCCAGGCCGAGGGGCACGACGTCACGGTCGTCTCCAAGGATCTGCCGCTGCGCATCAAGGCGTCGTCGGTCGGGCTCGCGGCCGAGGAGTACCGCGCCGAGCTGGCGATAACCGACGCCGACGGCTGGACCGGCATGGTGGACATCACCCTGACCGGAGAGGCCGTCGACGAGCTGTTCGCCACCGAGAGCGTCCACGACGAGCAGGCCGCCGCGCTGCCCGTGCACACCGGTCTCGTCATCTCCTCCGAGCGGGGGCACGCGCTGGGCCGGGTCACGCCGGACGGGCGGGTGAGGCTGGTGCGCGGGGACCGGGAGGCGTTCGGCATCCACGGGCGCAGCGCCGAGCAGCGGATCGCGCTCGACCTGCTGCTCGACCCGTCGGTCGGGATCGTCTCGATGGGCGGCCGGGCGGGCACCGGCAAGTCGGCGCTCGCGCTCTGCGCGGGACTGGAGGCCGTGCTGGAGCGGCGCCAGCACAGCAAGGTGATGGTCTTCCGCCCGCTGTACGCGGTCGGCGGCCAGGACCTGGGCTATCTGCCGGGCACCGAGGCCGAGAAGATGAACCCGTGGGCCCAGGCGGTGTTCGACACCCTGTCGGCGGTCACCACCCGCGAGGTGATCGAGGAGGTGGTGGCGCGCGGCATGCTGGAGGTGCTGCCGCTGACCCACATCCGGGGCCGGTCGCTGCACGACGCGTTCGTCATCGTGGACGAGGCCCAGTCCCTGGAGCGGAACGTGCTGCTGACGGTGCTGTCCCGGATCGGCCAGGACTCGCGCGTGGTGCTCACGCACGACGTCGCCCAGCGGGACAACCTGCGGGTGGGCCGGTACGACGGCGTGGTGGCGGTGGTGGAGAGGCTCAAGGGCCACCCGCTCTTCGCCCATGTGACGCTGACCCGTTCCGAGCGGTCGCCCATCGCTGCCCTGGTGACGGAGATGCTGGAGGACGGCCGGATCTAGGGACGCCTCCCGGCACCCCGGAGCGGACGCCCGCCCCCCTGCCCCGAAAGGGGGGGGGGGGCGGAACTCCGGTCATATGATGCCGGGTTTCCCTTATGGGGCAACGGGGGCGTGATCGCCTCGCCGACGGGACCGCCGGGGCGCCGTAGGCGCAGGTGGGGGCCTTGATAAGGCTTATCCGCGATTTGACAAGCCCAAACGGCGTGTGACCTTTCCCACATGGGGCTGAATTGCCTCGGGGTGTCCGCGTCCGGCAGTGTGTGCGTCTGTCAGGCCCCGCATACGGCCCCGATGTCCCCCAAGGGCACCGCAAGGACTGCGTTTTACAACTGAACAGCCGCTCGCCGTATGCCGCCCGAAGTACCACGCGGGTCCCGCGCCTCACCGCGCGAGACTCCGACCGGGCCAGTGCCTCCTGTGACCACACCCAGGGGAGGCCCGTGTCAGGGGCACGATTGCGCCCACAGGGTCAGCCGAGTGGGCGATGTCGGAAGGAAAACCGTGTGACCGGGATTTCGGTCCGGGGATTCGCAGTGGCGTCCGCTACCGCGGTGACCACCGTCGGCGCTGCCGTCGGTGTCGCGTCCGGAGACGAGCAGGCTCGTCCCGCGGACGCCATCGAGGTGGTCGCGGCGGACGCGACGCTGCTCGCTGAGATACCCGCCGGCACGAATGCCCAGCTGCACACAGCGTCGTTGACGCAGCAGGCGGAGTCGCAGGCCGACGCGGCCGACGCGGAGGCCCGGCGGGCCGCGCAGGAGGCCGCGCGCATCCAGGCGGCCGAGGACGCGGCCGAGCGGAGGGCCGCGGCGGAGCGCGAGGCCCAGGAGCAGGCGGAGCGCGAGGCGGAGGAGGCCGCCCTGGAGGCGCAGGCCGCCGCCGCGGCGGCGAGCGACACGAGCTTCCCCGTGCAGTCGTCGTACACGAAGGCGGAAGTCCAGGCGATGGCCCGCCAGATCGTGGCGGCCGACCAGTTCCAGTGCTTCTCCAACATCGTGGACCACGAGAGCGGCTGGGACCACACCGCGACGAACCCGTCCTCGGGCGCGTACGGCCTGATGCAGGCCCTGCCCGGTTCGAAGATGGCCTCGGCGGGAGCCGACTGGCAGACGAACCCGGCCACCCAGATCCGCTGGGGCGTGAACTACATGAACGACCGCTACGGAAGCCCGTGCGGCGCCTGGGACTTCTGGACCGCCAACGGCTGGTACTGATCCGTTCCACGCACCGTGAAGTCCCCGTACCGAATCCGGTACGGGGACTTCGGCGTTCCCGGGATGCGGGGCGCCGGGGGGCCGCGCACGGTAACGTCTGCCGCGCACCGCGGTGAGCCACATGGGGGCGGAGGGAAACGGGATGTCACGACTGAGCCGGGCCCGGGAGGGCCTTGGGCGTGTCACCAGACGCGTGCTGGGCCTCAGGGCCGCTGCCGAGCGCGAGCAGGAGCGCCTGGAGGCGGAGGCCGGGGAGCGCGGCGAGGCCGAGGCGGCGGAGGCGGTGCCCGAGCTGCGGCGCGGGCCGGATCCGGCGGATCGCCCGCTGGAGGCAAGGGTCCGTCAGGCCGTGCTCTCCGGCGGGCCGTCGCTGCCCGCCGCGGGCGAGGGCGCGGCGGGCGGCGGGCGAAGGCCGGGCGGCGGGGCCCCGGCGCCGGCGGAGCGGCCCGAGCCGGCCGAGGTGATCCCGTGGGGTGTCCGGGTCGCGGCCGAGGCGGGCTGGCGGACGCTGGTGCTGGCCGGGGTGATCTGGGTGCTGATGCAGGTGGTCAGCGCGATCAGCCTGCTCGTCATCTCCTTCACCGCCGGTCTGCTGATCACGGCGCTGCTCCAGCCGGTCGTGGGCTGGCTCAAGCGCGCGGGCTTCAGCCGCGGCGCGGCGACGGCGGTCACCGCGTTCGGCGGCTTCGCGGTCATGGGCCTGATCGGCTGGTTCGTGGTGTGGCAGGTGATAGAGAACTCCGACCGGCTCGTGGACCAAGTGCAGGACGGCATCGAGGAGTTGCGGGACTGGATCCTGGAGCTGCCGTTCGACATCACCGAGGACAACCTCAACGAGTGGGTCGACAACGTCAACCAGTGGATCAGCGACAACAGTGACACGCTGACCTCGGCCGGGCTCGAAGGCGTCAACTACGTCGTCGAGTTCCTGTCCGGGGCCGGTATCACCCTCTTCGTCGTCCTCTTCCTCCTCTACGACGGCCAGGGCGTGTGGCACTGGTTCCTGCGGCTGGTGCCGCGCGCGGCGCGCGAGGGCGTCGCGGGGGCCGGGCCGCGCGCCTGGATCACCCTGACCGGCTATGTGCGGGGCACGGTGATAGTGGCGCTGATCGACGCGATCGGCATCGGGATCGGGCTGTTCGTGGTCGACGTGCCGATGGCCGTGCCGCTGGCCGTGATCGTCTTCGTCTCGTCGTTCGTGCCGCTGGTCGGCGCCATCGCGTCGGGCGCGCTGGCGGTCCTGGTGGCCGTGGTGACCAACGGCGTGATGGACGCGGCGCTGGTGCTGGGCGTGGTGCTGCTGGTCCAGCAGATCGAGGGCCACATCCTGCAGCCGTTCATCCTGGGCCGGATGGTCCGGGTGCACCCGCTGGCCGTGGTGCTCGGCGTGGCGGCCGGATCGATGCTGGCGGGCATCCCGGGCGCCATCGTGGCCGTGCCGCTGATCGCCGTGACCAGCACGGTCGTCGGCTACCTGCGCGCGTACCAGGAGGAGGCCGACCGGCGCGCCGGAACGGTGCTCAGCGGCGCGACCGTGGCCGAGCTGGCCCCGACCCCGGCGGTCGCGGTCACCGAGCCCGGACCGGGGCCCGACACCGGGGCCGGGAACGGCGCCGCGAACGGCAACGGCAACGGGAACGGCGGCGCGGCGGACACGGCCGGGACCGGCGAGGACCGCGCGTAGGAGGGGGAGGGCCGGGCGCCGCCCGGTCCCTCAGCCCGCCCAGCCGTGCTTCGGCGGGTGCCGCACCTCCAGCAGCCACCCGAGCCGGTCGGTGTCGGCGTCCGTCCAGCCGGCGGGCGGCGCGATCGCCGCCCAGGCGTCCACCGGGTTCGAGCCGTACCGGTGCCCGTGCGGGGCCTGCGCCCCGTAGGACACGGCCATGTCCACCGTCGTCTGCCAGAAGGTGACGAACGGGAACCAGTCGATGGCCGACGTCACGTCCGGGCCCAGCGGCTCGTTCAGCCACTCCGGCCGCTGGAAGAGCAGGTTCGGGGACCACCACACGACCGGGTCCGAGGCGTTCTGCAGATAGACGATCCGGGGTTCCTCCCAGACCTCCCCGGCCGGGCGGACCAGGTCCTCCTCGGGGAACTGGGCGAACCGCACGTGCCGGCCCTCGTCGTACACCGGGCGCCACACCGGGCTGTCCGGGTCGCGGTTCTCGGTCAGCTCCGTGTGGATCGGGCTGAAGCTGGGCGGCCCGATCAGCAGGGCGCCGTCCGTCCTGGCGACCATGTCGTCCAGCCCGTCGAACGCCGACTCGATCGCGGAGACGGCCAGGCTCTCCCCGAACACCAGGAGCTTCGGGCGGTCGTCCTCCGGCTCCTGCTGCCACCGCGCGTAGACGGCGTCGAACAGCGCCTCGGTGGCGACGCCGGCCTCGTTCCTGTCCACCATGAACGACGCCCAGCTCGGGAGGTAGGAGTACTGCATGGTGACGACCGCGGTGTCGCCGCCGTGCATGTACTCCAGCGCCTCCACCGTCGTCGGGTTGACCCAGCCGGTGCCGGTGGTGCCGGTGACGGCCAGCACCTCGCGGTCGAACGCGCCGGTGCGCTCCAGCTCCCGCACGGCCAGCTCGGCGCCGTCCGCGTAGTCGTCGTAGGCGGCGCGGCCCACGTAGGCGCGGATGGGGTCGCGCGCCTCCTCGCCGGTGAAGTCCGCGATCTCCTCGCTGGAGATCGCGGTGCCGGTGAACGTCCGGCCCTTGTTGCCCAGGTCCTCCCAGGAGATGAGCGAGTCGGGGCTGCCGGAGAGCATCGGGGAGTACGGCCGCATCACGCCGGGGTCGGTGCTGCGGTCCTTGGCCGCGGCGATGCGGTCCGCTATCTCCAGGATGCCCCGGTCCCAGACCACGTCCCGGGTGCCGATGACCACGAAAGTGGTGCTGAGGACCAGCCCGAGGGCGACCGCGACCGGCCACGGCACGAAACGGTTCAGCAGCCGGGTCAGGGCGCGGGTGCCCAGCCGGATGGACCGGGCCACCACGAGCAGCAGCGCCAGCACGGCGAGCGAGATCAGCGCGATCATCAGCGAGTGCCAGGTGAGCGTGGGCGGCATCCCCTGCAGGCGGCGCAGCTCGCGCTGCATGTCGGCGCTCCGGCCGAGCAGGTAGGCGACGGTGCCGGGCAGCAGTACGAGGTACGCCAGCCAGCAGCGGGCCCGGACCCGTTCGCTCGGCAGCCAGGGCGACAGCAGGCGGAACAGCCAGCTCAGCAGCGCGCCGAGGCCATAGCCGATGGCGGCGGTGATGCCGCCGATGGCCCCCTGGTAGTACCAGGGTCTGGGGACCAGGGACGGCGTCAGGGACAGCCAGAAGAAGAAGGTGGCGGCCAGCCCGGCGGTCAGGTCGGGCCAGCGCCGGACGACCCAGGTGGACCCGGGCCGCTCCCAGTACGGCTTGCGGGCCACCGCCAGGGCGATGTCCCCGGCCCGGCGCGCGGCCGAGCGGAGGGCGGCCGAGCGGAGGGCGGCCGGCGCCGCGGCTCCGGGCCCGGTGGCGGACGTGGAGGCGGCGGGCCCGACCGCGGTGACCTGCTCGGGCACGGTGACGGGCCCGGCCGTTCCGGGCGGGATCAGGTCCGGCCCCGGCTCCTCCCGCGGCCGTTCCACGGTGTCCGGGGCGACGCCGCCGGGTCCGGGCGCGCGCTCGGATTCCGTGCCCGGTCCCGTCTGCTCACTCACTTCTTCTCCGCCCCGTCAGCCTCGACCGCGTGACCCTCACGCTAGGGGATCAGACGCGGCCCCGTTAAGCGGCGTTGCGACCTTGGTTCCCTTCCGTGCTTCCGGGGTGACGCGGACGTGTCTCCGCCGGAGCACGGGTACGCCGCCGCGCCGCCGGAGAAGCCCGGTCCGCGTCCGCCGGGCGTCCTCTCCCCCCCAGGCCGCCCC
>NZ_JBPQTQ010000126.1:0-19336 GCF_051386415.1 Streptomyces sp. URMC 129 | reverse complement strand
GGCGGCGTCCAGGAGGGCGCGTTCAGCGGCGCGGGAGCCGCCGGGGGCGCCGCCGGAGCCGGGGCGGGCGGGGCGGGGGGCGCGGGCGGGGTCACGGCGGCCGGGGCGGGGGCGGGCGGCGGCTCCTCGTCCACGCTGATGCCGAAGTCGGTGGCGAGACCGGCCAGTCCGGAGTCGTACCCCTGGCCCACCGCGCGGAACTTCCAGGCGCCCTGCCGCCGGTACAGCTCGCCGAGCACGAACGCGGTCTCGGTGGTCGCGTCCTCGCTGTTGAAGCGGGCGATCTCGGCACCGCTGTCGGCGTCGGTCAGGCGCACGTGCAGCCCGGGGACCTGGCCGAACGTACCGCCGTCGGCGGAGGCGGCGAGCACCACGGTCTCCACGTCCGCCTCGACGGCGGTCAGGTCGACGGTGAGGCGGTCGGTGACGGCGGTGCCCTGCGGCTGCTTGCCCTCGTACCGGACGGCGCCGGAGGCGTGTCGCGGCTGGTTGTAGAAGACGAAGTCCGCGTCGGACCTGACCCTGCCCCCCGTGAGCAGGAGCGCCGAGGCGTCCACGTCCGGCGTCCCCGCGGACGTGATCCAGCCGATCTCGACGCGGACCGACCGGGCGGGCACCGGGACATTCGCACCTTTGAGCATTGTGGGTTCCTCCGTGGGGCGGCCGTCGTCACGCCGCCTGTTTCGCGGGCATCGCCCACTATGCCATCCCCGCCGAAGACCGTCCGGCCAGGCCCCTGATACAACATCATCAAGGGACGGATCGACGTTTTTTCCGTAATTCTTTCGAATTGGGCACCCAGGGTTCACGCAACCGCTCAAATGACCTTCTGATCGGTCTCCCCAACAACCACATCGTGGGCTTACCTTATGGGCCATGACCTCCCCGCGCCCCTATGGCGGTGCCTACTCCTCACCGTCCTTCGCTGACACCCCGATCTACGACAGGCTGGTGGCCGAGCGGGGAACCCCGCAGATCGCGCCGATCCGGGTCCCAGCCGCCTACGAGTCGCTGGGCTACCAGTCGGCTCCCGCCCCCCAGCCCGCGCTGCCCGCCCTGCCGGCGCTGCCCTCGGGCCCGTCGCACCCGCAGCCGCAGCCCGCCTTCGCGCAGCCCCAGCAGCCGGGCTACGCCGGCTACCAGGCGGCGCCGGTCCGGCAGCCGATGCCGGCGGCGGGACCGCAGGGCCCCGCGCCGTACTTCCCGCAGCAGGCGACCGCCGCCCGGCCCTACCCCGGGCCGCAGGTGCCGCAGGCGCCGGTGCCGCAGCAGATGCGCCCGGCGGCGCCGCGGCCCATGCCGCCGCGCCCGATGCCGGGCGCGTACCCGGGCCAGGCGCAGGCACCGGGCCAGCACCCGGACCCGGCGCAGGCCCACCCGCAGGCCGCCGCCCCGCAGCAGCAGCCGTACCCGTCGCCGGGCTACTGGCAGGAGCAGGGGGCGGGCCACTAGGCTGCTCCGGCCGCCGCCGGGGGTCGCGGCGGTCAGATCTCGACGTCCTCCAGGACGCCCAGGGCGTCCGGGACGAGAACGGCTGCGGAAAAGTAGACGCTGACCAGGTAGGAGATGACGGCCTGCTCGTCGATGCCCATGAAGCGGACGTTGAGGCTGGGCTCGTACTCCTCGGGGATGCCGGTCTGGTGCAGGCCGACGACGCCCTGGTCGTCCTGGCCGGTGCGCATGGCGAGGACCGAGGTGGTGCCGTCCGCGGCCACGGGGATCTTGTCGCAGGGCAGGACGGGGATGCCGCGCCACGCGGTCAGGCGGACGCCGTCGACCTCGGTGTGGCCGGGGTGGACGCCGTGGGCGTTGCACGCGCGGCCGATGGCGGCGACGGCGCGGGGGTGCGCCAGCAGGTAGCGGGTCTTGCGGCGGCGTGAGACGAGGTCGTCCAGGTCGTCGGGGGTCGGGGGCCCGGTGCGGGTGCGGATGCGCTGGCGGAGGTCGGCGTTGTGCAGCAGGCCGAACTCCGGGTTGTTGATCAGCTCGTGCTCCTGCCGCTCGCGCAGCGCCTCGACGGTCAGGCGCAGTTGCTCCTCGACCTGGTTCATCGGCTCGCTGTAGAGGTCCGCGACCCGGGTGTGCACCCGCAGCACGGTCTGCGCGACGCTCAGCTCGTACTCGCGCGGCTCCGGCTCATAGTCCACGAACGTGCCGGGCAGCACCGGCTCGCCGGTGTGCCCGGAGGCCAGCGCGATGTCGGCCTCGCCCCGCTTGTTGCGGCGCGGCGCGGGGCGGGCGGCGACGGCGTCGAGGTGGGCCCGGAGGCCCGGGGCGTCCCGGGCCACCGCGCGCACCGCCGCCAGGGGCAGCGCCAGGACGGTGCAGCGGGTCGTGGCGCGCAGGGTGTGCGGCCAGGCGCCGGGCGGCCCGGCCAGGGCCTCGTCCCCGGCGTGGTCGCCGTCCGCCAGCACGGCGAGGACGGCCTCGCCGCCGTACCGGCCGGGGACGGACCGGCCGACCTTGCCGTGGGCGATCAGGACCACCTCGGTCACGGGCTCCCCCGCGGCGGCGATGACGTCGCCGGGGCCGTACGCGCGCTGGACGCAGGCGTCGGCCAGGGCTTCGAGGGCCACGGGGTCGTCGAAGCCGCCGAGGGCGGGGAGTTCGGTCAGTTCGGCGGGGATCACCCGGACCCGGCTGCCGGTGCTGACGAACTCGACACGTCCGTCACCGAGCGTGTGGGTGAGCCGGCGGTTCACCCGGTAGGTGCCGGCGGAAACCCGCACCCACGGCAGCGCCCTGAGAAGCCACCGGGGTGAGATGCCCTGCATCTGCGGAGGTGTTTTGAGGGTGCTCGCCAGGTTTTTCGCGGCGGCGGTTTCGAGACTGGTCGGGGCGGGATGCGCGGTGGCGTTCACGTGGGGATGCCTTCTGCCGTTGCCGATTCTCCGACTCAGTGGCCGATCTCGACATCCTCGAGAATGCCCAGGGCGTCCGGGACGAGCACGGCGACCGAATAGTAGGCGCTGACGAGATACGAGATGACGGCCTGGTCGTTGATGCCCATGAAACGCACGGACAGGCTCGGCTGGTATTCGTCGGGGATGCCGGTGCGGTGCAGACCGACGACGCCCTGCGCCTTTTCGCCGGTGCGCAGGCACAGGATGGAGCTGGTGCCGGAGGCGGTGACCGGGATCTTGTCGCAGGGCAGCACGGGGACGCCGCGCCAGGCGGGCACCGCGTTCCCGCCCAGGTCCACGCTGCCCGGGTAGAGGCCGCGGGCGTTGCACTCGCGGCCGAACGCGGCGATCGCCCGGGGGTGCGCCAGGATGACGCTGGGTTCCTTCCAGACGGTGGCCAGGAGTTCGTCCAGGTCGTCGGGGGTGGGCGGGCCGCTGCGGGTGTGGATCCGCTGGCCCAGGTCGGCGTTGTGCAGCAGGCCGATCTCGGGGTTGTTGATCAGCTCGTTCTCCTGCCGCTCGCGCAGCGCCTCGATGGTCAGGCGGAGTTGCTCCTCGACCTGGTTCATCGGCTCGTTGTAGAGGTCCGCGACCCGGCTGTGGACCCGGAGCACGGTCTGCGCGACGCTCAGCTCGTACTCGCGCGGCTCCAGTTCGTAGTCCACGAACGTGCCGGGCAGCACCGGCTCGCCCACGTGCCCGGAGGCCAGCTCGATCGCGGACTCGCCGTACGCGTTGCGGCTGCCGGACGGGGTGGCCCGGAACGCCGCCAAGTGGTCGGCCAGGCCCGGCGCGCGGGCCGCGACCGCCTCGACGTCGGCCCGGCGCAGGGTGAGGACGGTGCCGCTGGTGAGGGCGCGCAGGCTGTGCTCCCAGGCGCCGGGGGTCTCCGCGGCGAGCGTCCCGGCCCCGTAGAAGTCGCCGTCGGCCAGCACGCCGTGGTCGGTCTCGGTGTCGTACCGGCCGGCGCCGCGACGGGCGAGCTTGCCGTGGGCGATGAGCACGACACGGTCGGCGGGGGCGCCGGCCTCGACGATGACCTCGCCCGGGGTGAAGTCCCGCTGTTCGCAGGCCGCCGCCAGTTCCTGGAGCACGTCGGGGTCGTCGTACCCGGCGAGCGCGGGCAGTTCGCCCAGTTCGGCGGGGATCACCCGGACCGTGGAGCCGGTCGAGACGAATTCCACGCGCCCGTTTCCGACCGTGTGGGTCAGTCGGCGGTTGACGCGGAACGTGCCGCCCGAAACCTGTACCCAGGGAAGCACTTTGAGCAACCACCGCGAGGTGATGCCCTGCATCTGCGGTGGAGTCTTGGTGGTGGTCGCGAGATTCCGGGCAGCCGCTGTATCGAGGCTCAACCGGGCGTGCGCCGTCTCGTTTCCCGGAGTGGGCTCGGTGGAAGTCGTCATGCCGGACACCCGCCAATCTGCGGTCGGAAATAGGCCATTCGGGGGATCCCGCGGAAGAAGCTAGAGGCTGCCGGAGAGGGCGGGCAATCACTCGAAAGTGGGGGAATCCGGGGATTCCTCCCCGAGGTTGGTGGGTATCACGCGTGAACGTTCCTGCGGGAAGGAACCGACCGTGGCTCGTTACGCACCGTGGGTGACCGCATAGGGTGGAGGCGCACTGGCGCACACGGGGGGCGCGCAGATATGCCGCGGGCGCCGGTGCGTGAAGATCGATCCAGTCATTCCATCAGCCCGCGGCGCGCTACCGTGGAGCGGCCAAGTCCGCGCGGTCGCGTGGGCAGTTCGGCAGGTCTGGGACCAGCAGGTCCGTCGTCGCACGAGGGTTTGGGGCACATCGGTTCCATGTCTAGGGGCTCGGTCCAGGTCACGCACTCCGGAACGACACGCTGGCGGCGCCGGACCGCCGTCTACGGCACGGTCGCCGAGGCCCTGGCCGCCGCCGAGGACGGCGACGTCCTCACCCTGGGCCCGGGGACCTACCGGGAGAACCTGATCATCGAGCAGTCGGTGACCCTGCGCGGCCCGGACGAGGCCAGGGACGGCCAGGCCCGGATCGCCCCCGTCGACGGCGTGCCGCTGACCGTCCGCGGCTCGGCCACCGTCGCCCACCTGCGCGTCGAGGGCCAGGACAAGGGCGTGCCCGCCGTGCTGATCGAGGGCGGCACCCCCGAGCTGTCCTCGCTCCAGGTGCACACCGCCTCCGCCTCGGGCATCGAGGTGCGCGGCGGCGCCCGGCCGACCGTCCGGGGCTGCGTGGTCAGCAACGCGACCGGCACCGGCATCAGCGTCGGGGACGGCGCCGGCGCGCTGTTCGAGGAGTGCCGGGTGCTGGAGTCGGCCCAGCCGGGCGTCAGCGTGCGCGGTCCGGCCCATCTGCGGCTGGAGCGCTGCCGCGTCCAGCGCTCCGGCGGCGCGGGCCTGTCGGTGACCGGGGACGGCAGTGCCGTGGACGCGGTGGACTGCGGCATCGAGGAGATCAACGGCGCGGGCGTGCGGCTCGCCGAACGGGCCACCGCGCACCTGACCGACTGCCGGGTGGGCGACACCACCGGGGACGGCGTCACGCTCGACACGGAGGCGGTGCTGACGCTGACCGACAGCAACGTCTCGGGCGTCCCGGAGAACGCCCTCGACCTGCGGTCGCGTTCGGTGCTGACGCTGGTGCGCACCTCGGTCAGCGGCTTCGGCCGCAACGGCATCTCCGTGTGGGACCCGGGCACCCACGCCGACGCGCACGACAGCGAGATCCACCACTCCGCCGGGGACTACCCGGCGGTGTGGGTGAGCGACGGCGCCACGGCGGTGCTGGAGTCCTGCCGCGTCCACCACGTGCCCGACGCGCTGTTCGTGCTGGACGCCGGGTCGCGGGCGGACGTGGTGGACAGCCAGATCGACGACGTGCGCGGCTCGGCGGTCTCGGTCAGCGACGGCGCCACCGCCCGCATCGACGCGACGCGGATCCAGCGGGTGGGCACCGGGGCGTGGTTCCGGGACGCGGGCAGCGGCGGCTCGGTGACGGGCTGCGCCATCGACCGGGCCAGGACGGGCTTCATCATCACCAAGGACGCGGACCCCGAGGTGGTCGACTGCTCCGTCTCCGGCACCACCGAGGCGGGGGTCTACGTGTCGGCGGGCGGGCGCGGCCGGTTCACGCGCTGCCGGGTGAGCGACTCGGAGGGGTACGGCTTCCACATCATCGACGGGTGCCGCACCGAGCTGAGCCGCTGCCGCACCGAGCGGTGCGCCCGGGGCGGCTACGTGTTCGCCGAGGACAGCCCGGTGCTGACCGACTGCCACAGCGACGAGACGGGCGCGCCGGGCGCGGACGTGCGGCTGAAGACGGACGCCGTGAAGGCCACGGACACGGCCGGTTCCGCCGCCGTGCCGTCGTGGGCGAAGCCGGCGGAGCGGCCCGCCGCGCCGGCCGGGACCGCCGGGGAGCCCGCCGGACCGGGCGGGGAGCACCGCCCGGCGGAGGAGGTGCTGGCGGAGCTGGAGGAGCTGGTCGGCCTGCACACGGTCAAGCGGGAGGTGCGCGCGCTCATCGACATGATCGAGGTGGGCCGCCGCCGCAAGCAGGCCGGGCTGAAGGCCGCCTCGGTCCGCCGCCACCTGGTGTTCACCGGCTCCCCCGGCACCGGAAAGACCACGGTGGCCCGGCTCTACGGGCAGATCCTGGCCTCCCTCGGCGTCCTGGAGCGCGGGCACCTGGTGGAGGTGTCCCGGGTGGACCTGGTGGGCGAGCACATCGGCTCGACGGCGATCCGCACCCAGGAGGCGTTCGAACGGGCGCGGGGCGGCGTGCTGTTCATCGACGAGGCGTACGCCCTGTCGCCCGAGGACGCGGGCCGTGACTTCGGCCGTGAGGCGATCGACACGCTGGTGAAGCTGATGGAGGACCACCGCGACGCCGTGGTGGTGATCGTCGCCGGGTACACCGCCGAGATGGAGCGCTTCCTGGCCGTCAACCCGGGGATCGCCTCCCGCTTCTCGCGGACCATCACGTTCGGGGACTACTCCCCGGAGGAGCTGCTGAGCATCGTCGACCAGCAGGCGCGCGAGCACGAGTACGACCTCGGCGAGGGCACCAGGGAGGCGCTGCTGAAGCACTTCGCGGCGATGGACCGCGGCCCCTCGTTCGGCAACGGCAGGACGGCCCGCCAGACGTTCGAGGCCATGGTGGAACGCCACGCGGGCCGGGTGGCGCGGGTGGCGGACCCCAGCACGGAGGAGCTGACGCTGCTCCACCCCGAGGACCTGCCGACGCTGCCCTAGGGTCCGGTGCTCCCCGCGGCGCCCCGCCGGGCGGGGACCGTCGGGGACGCCTCGGGCCCGGTCGCGGCGACGCGGTCGAAGAGCGCCGCGCGCTCCGCACCGAACGCCGGGTCGGCGGCGTAGTCGGCGTGGCCGAGGATCGGCTCGGGCAGCGGGCGCCGCGGGGTCCGCCCGTAGTGCAGCGGGTCGGCCAGCGGCCCGAGGTCCACCGCGGGAGCGCCGTCGACGGCGGCCACACCGACCGGGCCGCCGATCGGGTCGGTGTCGCGCCACAGGTTCCGCCAGCGCGGCATGTCCCGGTGCAGGGCGGCCAGCGCCCGGGGCCCGAAGTACGCCGGGAACCACCGCCCGTACAGCCGGGCCAGCGGCGAGCCGTGGGTGAGCAGCCCGATCCGGGCGCGGGTGGCGGCGTCGAGCTGCCAGACGGCGGCGGCGGCGAGCACACTGCCCTGGGAGTGACCGGAGATGACGAGCCGGCCGCGGGTGGCCTCCGCCCAGGTGGCCATCCGCCACGACAGGTCGGGCACCGCCCGCTCGGCGTAGCAGGGGGGCGCGAACGGGTGCGCGGCGCGCGGCCAGAAGGTGCCGACGTCCCACAGGATGCCCACGGTGCGGCGGGCCGAGGCGTCCCGGTAGGCCCAGCGGCCCAGGGCCAGCACCAGCAGCACCCCGGCGCCCAGCAGCCACGAGCCCAGCTCCTGGCAGGCGTCGGCGAGCCAGGACACGGCGGCGGGCCCGTCGTCCAGCGCCCGGGACGGCGTGTCGCCCGTCGCGGAACCGGCCGCCGCCACCACGCCGAGGACCAGGGCCGTCCCGGTGAGCAGGCCGATCAGCAGGGACACACGGTCGGTCAGCCGGGCGAGCGCGATCGCCGAGGCGATGGCGCGGCTGCGCTCCCGGAGCGGCTCGACCTGCTCGTCCGGGTACCGCCCGGTGATCCCGGGCGCCAGGCGGCGGGCCTCGCGGAACGCGTGGACCAGCGCCGCGACGGCGAGGACCAGCACGACGGCCAGCAGCGGGGGGATGACGGCGGCGGCCCAGGTCAGCACGATCGGCGGCCCGGCGATCACCGCGCCGGGCTCGCCGGGCACGGCGGCCGGGTCCAGCCAGTCGGCCACACGCTGGGCGACGCCCGCGGTGAGGATGCCGCCGAGGCCGCAGGCGAGCACGGCCACGCAGGCTCCGCCCAGTCCGTGCAGCGCGCCCCGGTCCTCCCGGGGCGCCCGCCGGTGCATCCGGTGCGCCGCCAGGGCGAGCCCGACGATCAGCACCACCTGGACGAGCATGAGGACGGGGAAGACGCCCGCGGCGCCCGGCAGGCGCCCGGCCGCCTCCCAGCCGGGGCGGTCCCAGGCGGCGTGCGCCAGGACCAGGCCCAGCAGGGCCAGCGCCCCCCAGGGCAGCGCCCGCGCGGCGGGCGGTTCGGGCCGTTCGTCGGGCTCCTCCTCGGTGCGGCCGTGCCGTAACTGCTGGACGGTGACCACGGCCCACGCGGCGGCCGTGACGGCGGTCAGCAGCCAGCCGGCCGCCTGGGTCCCCGTGCCGCCGTCCGGGCCCCGGTCGTACTCGCCGGTGGCGACCAGCAGCGCGGTGGCCACGGTCAGCAGCCCGGCGGCGGTGTGCGTGGCGCGCAGCCGGGCGACCAGGCCGCGGCCGTACCAGAACCCGGGCAGGCTCAGCGTCGCGTGGTCCCCGCCGTCGGGGCGGGGGCGGGGCGGCGGCGAGGCCGACTCGTAGGCGCTCCAGGTGCGGTACGACAGCCACCACAGCAGGACGACGAGCCCCGCCGGGAGCAGGGCGGCCAGCGCGAGGCGCCGGCCCGGCCGGGACCACCAGCCCTCGCCGGGCCCGAACGGCTCGATCCACGCGGTGTCGGCGGCACAGGCGGCGGAGCCCGCGCACTGCCAGGCGACCAGGTCGAGGGAGACGGCGCAGACCCCGGCGACGAACAGCACGGTCAGCGAGAGGGCGAGCAGGCGCAGAAGGACGTCGTGGACCGTGTGCGACCGGCGCGCGCCGCGCGAGGGCGGGCGCATCCAGTGGGCCAGGTTGACGATCATGAACGGCAGGAGCAGCAGCCACAGGACGCGGGAGGCGTCGCCCGAGGTGAGGTTGCACCAGCAGTACGCCTCGCGCAGCGGGGTGCGGTCGTCCCAGGGGCGGTCCTCCAGGTCGTCCGTGCGGCGGTGGATGCTGGCGGTGTCGTCGCCGGTGACGCGCGTGACCCGGGGATCGCCCAGCATCTCCCCCGCGGTCGTGCCGCCGACGCCGTGCACCAGCAGCTCCATCGCGGGCTCGGGCGGGTGGTCCGCGCCGCCCGCCGTCCCGGTGCCGCCTCCCGGCCGCGCGCCCGGCCGTGCGATGCCCTCGATGGCCATCGGTTCGTCCCCCTGTTCCGCCGTCCGGACCCGCCCCGCGCAGTGTCTCCCCTGTCCCCCTCATCTCCGCCCGCGGGGCTCCCGAACCGCGGTCGCCCGAGGGGAATCGGGGCATGCGAGGATGCAGCCCGGCATGGGGAGGAGGCCCGTGAGCGACAACCAGAACCTGCTGGCGGGACAGCGGCGGGCGCTGATCCTGGAGGAGGTGCGCCGCCGCGGGGGGATCCGGGTCAGCGAGCTGACGCGCATGCTCCAGGTGTCGGACATGACGGTCCGCCGCGACCTGGACGTGCTGGCGCGGCAGGGCGCGCTGGAGAAGGTGCACGGCGGTGCGGTGCCGGTCGGTGAACAGCGCACGCACGAGCCGGGGTTCGAGGCGAAGTCGGCCCTGGAGACGACCGCGAAGCACGACATCGCGCGGGCCGCGGCGGGGCTGGTCGTGCCGGGGAGCGCGGTGGCGCTGTCGGGCGGCACGACGACGTTCGCGGTGGCGCACCGGCTGCTCGACGTGCCGGACCTGACGGTGGTGACCAACTCGGTGCGGGTGGCCGACGTGTTCCACGATGCCCGGCGGGCGGCCGGGAACGCCGGCGGCCCCGGGGGCGGGCATGCCGGGCACGCGGCGACGGTGGTGCTGACGGGCGGCGTGCGGACGCCGTCGGACGCGCTGGTGGGGCCGGTGGCGGACGCGGCGATCGGCTCGCTCCGCTTCGACCTGCTGTTCCTCGGGGTGCACGGGATCACGGTGGAGGCGGGCCTGTCGACGCCGAATCTGGCCGAGGCGGAGACCAACCGGCACTTCATCCGCTCGGCACGGCGCGTGGTGGTCGTGGCCGACCACACCAAGTGGGGGACGACGGGCCTGAGTTCGTTCGCCTCGCTGGACGAGGTGGACACCCTGGTCACGGACTCCGGGCTGCCGGAGGCGGACCGGGAGGAACTGGCGCGGCTCCTTCCGGAGCTGGTGATCGCGGGCAACGGCGACACGCCGGACCAGCACATCATGTGACGCCACCCCCAAAGCGGGGCGAGGTGCCATAATCCGGACACTTTCCCGTCGGTCGCGCACAGAATGCGGTGAGCCCCATGGTGATCAGCCCTCGCGAAGCCCCCAGTCCGCACCGCACGGTGGAGTTCCCCGCGAGCCCGGCCGCCTCCACCGAGGCGTGCCGGGCCGCGTCGGCCCATCTGCGGGCCTGGCGGCTGCCGCAGCTCGCCGACGCGGTCGCGGACCGGGTCGGCGGGCTCCTCGCGGACGTGCGCCGCGACACCGGCCCGGAGCAGCCGTGCACGGTCGAGGTGACGCTGCTGTGGGACCGGCTCGCGGTCTCCGTGCGGGCGGTGGGGCTCCCCGCCCACCACGTGCCGGCCGTGGCCGCCGTCCGCGACAGCGGCGGGGCCCGGGCCCACCAGGACGAGCACGGCAGAACGGTGTGGTTCACGCTGCCCGTCCCCTATCCCCCGACGCCGCCCGAGGCGCACGCCGTCCGTCTCCCCTGGGCCGCGCACGCCTGAGCGCGGCGCGCGGCGCTCAGGCGCCGTTCTCCTTCAGGACGGCCAGCCGTGCGCGGTACTCCTCCTCCTCGATCTCCCCGGCGGCGAAGCGCCTGCCGAGCAGCCCGGCGGGCGTCTCGCGGCCGGGCTGCTCGTCGTGCCGCGCCCGGCGCCCGGCGAAGCGGCGCAGCAGCACGACGGCGCCGACCGCCACCGCCGCCCAGACCAGCGGGAACAGCAGGAACCACGGTTCGGGTCCCTCGTCGTGGAAGCCCTGGGCCAGAAGCTCCATGGGTGCTCAACTCCTCGTCTCTCTGTCGGTGCCCGGTGTCCCTGTCGAGCCTCCTCGCGGGCGGGCGCCGCGTCGTCGTCCGCGCGGTGGCTTCGGGCCTGCTCCGCGCGGAGTAAGCGGCGGCGGGCCGGGGCGCTGTCAGTGGTGGCTGCCAGACTCGGCCGCATGGGCAGATGGGCGCTGGCGGAGTACGCCGACGGCTCGGCACGGGTGTGCCCGCTGGACGACGAGGGCAGGCCGGCGGGGCCCGCGGTGACCGAGCCGGACGCCGTCGCGGCGGTGCGCGCCAGGTCGGGAGTGGCGCGCTGGGTGTGGCGGTCGACGTCGGCGGTCTGTCCGCGGCTGCTGGCGGCCGGGCTGCGGGTGGAGCGGTGCTACGACGTGGAGGCGGCGGAGGCGCTGCTGCTGGGCCACGAGGGGGCGTACGGGCTGCCGCGGTCGCTCGGCGCGGCGTTCGCCCGGCTGCGCGGACTGCCGGTGCCCGAGGATCCGCCGCAGGCCGCGCCGGACTCGGCGCAGCCGTCGCTGTTCGGCACGGGCCCCGTGCCGCTGCCGGGGGACGCGGATCCGCTCGACGCGCTGCTGGAGGTGTACGCCGGGCAGCTCGCCCGGGCCGGCTTCGCCACGCACCCGGACCGGATGCGGCTGCTGCTGGCGGCGGAGTCGGCCGGGACGCTGGTCGCGGCCGAGATGGGCCGGGCCGGGCTGCCCTGGCGGGCGGACGTCCACCGCCGGGTGCTGGACGAGCTGCTGGGCGAGCGGTTCCCGGGCGGGGCGCCGCCCCGGCGGCTGGCGGAGCTGGCGGAGCGGGTGTCGGCGGCCTTCGGCGAGGGGGTGCGGGTCCGGCCGGACCTGCCCGCCGACATCATCCGGGCCTTCTCCCGCGCGGGCATCAAGCTGACGTCCACCCGGGCCTGGGAGCTGCGCGGGATCGACCACCCGGCGGTGGAGCCGCTGCTGGAGTACAAGCGGCTGTACCGGATCCACACGGCGCACGGCTGGTCGTGGCTGCGGTCCTGGGTGCGGGACGGCCGGTTCCGCACGGAGTACGTGCCGGGCGGCACGGCGTCCGGCCGCTGGACCACCAACGGCGGCGGCGCCCTGCAGATCCCGCGGGTGGTGCGCCGGGCGGTGGTGGCCGACCCGGGCTGGCGGCTGGTGGTGGCGGACGCGGACCAGCTGGAGCCCCGCGTGCTCGCCGCGATCTCACGGGACCCGGGCCTGATGGCGGCGGCGGGCGGCGCGGGCGACCTGTACGCGGCGCTGTCCCACCGGGGCTTCGCGGGCGACCGGGCGGCGGCCAAGCTGGCGCTGCTCGGCGCGATCTACGGGCAGACCTCGGGTGACGGCCTGAAGCACCTGGCGGACCTGCGGCGCCGCTTCCCGGCGGCGGTGGCGTACGTGGACGAGGCGGCCAGGGCGGGCGAGGAGGGCCGCCTGGTGCGCACCTGGCTGGGCCGCACGTCCCCGCCGGGCGCGGCGGGCGCGGCGGACGGGACGGACCCGTCGGCCCGGGCCAGGGGCCGCTTCACGCGGAACTTCGTGGTCCAGGGCAGCGCGGCGGAGTGGGCCCTGCTGATGCTGGCGGCCCTGCGGGCGCTGCTCCGCGGCATGCGCGCGGAGCTGGTGTTCTTCCAGCACGACGAGGTGATCGTGCACTGCCCCGAGGAGGAGACGGCGGCGGTCACCGAGGCGATCCACACGGCGGGCGAGGCAGCTGGCCGCCTCACCTTCGGCACGACCCCCACCCGCTTCCCCTTCACCACGGCGACGGTGGAGTGCTACGCCGACGCGAAATGACCCCCGGCACCCACACCACGCACCCCCGAGCCCGGCGGGCCGGGCTCCCACCCCGGCCGGAGAGGGCGGGCGGCGTCTCCGGCTCGTCCGGGTCCGAGGCTGCCGGGTTGGGCACCGGCCCGAGGAGAAGCCGGGCAGGCCGGAAACCCACCGCCCGGGGCCGGACCCCGGACCCGCGGGCAGGGAGACGGCGTGGACGGGCCCGGCAGGGCCCAGCCGCCCGGGACGGGAAACCACCAGCCCACGGCCGAACCCGGCCACCACCCCAGCCGGACCCCGGCCCACAGGCGCGGAAAGAGACCCGAACGGCCCGATGCCGCCCCGGCCGGCCAAGGGGAGCAGCCACCGGCACGCCCGGGCGGGTGGGGAAGGGCCCCCGTCAGGTGATGTAGCCGGCGGGGGTGTCCGTGGCCGGGCCGAAGCCCTCGGCGACCTGGCGGGCCGCTGCCGCGAGGCGGGTCGTCGCCTCCTCCGCCACCGGGCCGCTCACCGTGAAGGGGATCCGTACGTAGCCCTCGAACGCGCCGTCCAGCCCGAAGCGGGGGCCGGACGGGACGCACACACCCAGGCGTTCGCCCGCCTCCGCGATCCGGGAGCCCGACAGGCCGCCGGTGCGCACCCACAGGGTCAGGCCGCCGCGCGGCACGGCGAACTCCCAGTCCGGCAGGTGCCGCCGCAGCGCCCGGACGACCGTCTCGCGGCTGTCGCGGATCTCCGTCCGCCGCTGGACGACCGCCTCCTGCCAGCCGCCCGACGTCATCAGCCAGGACACCGCGAGCTGTTCGAGCACCGGGCTGCCCAGGTCGGCATAGGCGCGGGCGGCGACCAGGCTGCGGATCACCTCCGGGGCCGCCCTGACCCAGCCGATGCGCAGCCCCGCCCAGAACGTCTTGCTCGCGGAACCGACCGTCACGACGCTCGAGCCGCCGTGGTCGAAGGCGCAGACCGGCCGCGGCTCGGCGCCGGGCTCGACGTCGAGGGCGAGGTCCACCATGGTCTCGTCCACGACCAGCACCGTGCCGGCGGCCCGGGTGGCGGCGACCAGCTCGCGGCGCTGCTCCTCGTCGGCCAGGGCCCCGGTCGGGTTGTGGAAGTCGGCCACCACGTACGCCAGGCGCGGCGACGCCTCCCGCAGCACGCGCCGCCAGGCGGCCAGGTCCCATCCCCGCAGTCCCGGGGCCATGGCGACCGGCACCAGGCGGGCGCCCGCGTCGCGCATGAGCTGCAGGACGTTGGCGTAGGAGGGGTGCTCGACGGCGACCCGTTCGCCGCGCGGGGCGAAGAGGCGGCAGATCGCGGCCACCGCGCCCATCGCGCCCGTGGTGATCATGATCTGCTCCGGCCGTGTCGGCACGCCGCGCGCCGTGTAGCGGTCGGCCAGCGCCTGGCGCAGCTCCAGCAGCCCGGCCGGGAAGTCGCCGTGGGTGCGGGCGGCGGGCGGCAGGGCCTCCAGGGCCGCCTGGAAGGCGCGCGTGAGCCACGGCTCCGGGGCGGGCAGGGCGGCGCAGCCGAGGTCGAGCATCGAGCCCGCGGCCTCCGGCGGCAGCGGCTTCAGGCCGCGGGTGGGCAGCGGGCGGCCGGGCGGCACGGCCGTCCAGCTCCCCGAGCCGCGCCGCGACTCCAGGAAGCCGTCGGCGCGCAGCGCCTCGAACGCGGCGGCGACGGTGGTGCGGCTGACGGAGAGCGCTCCGGCCAGCTCCCGTTCCGCCGGCAGCCGGGCGGCCACCGGGACGCGGCCCTCCAGCACCAGCAGGCGCACACCGTCGGCGAGCGCGCGGTACGCGGGGGTACGCCGGGCGCCGGGCCCGCGCTCGTAGCCGTCCCGGGAGCCGAGCAGCCGCGCGAGCTGGACCGCACCGACGGTCGAGGTCCACTGGGGCATGATTCGGGGCCACCCTTCCCGGATTGGCCGTGGCACGGCCGGATCTCCGGGCCACAGAGTGGCACGCGGCAGGCCACTTCCGCCAGAGAGGGGTCCCCATGGAACGGTTGCCGCGGCGTCTCGCCCAGCTCTACGGGGGGCTGGTGCTGTACGGGTTCAGCGGTGCGCTGCTGGTGCGGGCCGGGCTCGGCCTCGACCCGTGGGACGTGTTCCACCAGGGGGCCGCCGAACGCTCCGGCCTGTCGATGGGGATGGTGCTGAACCTGACCGGCCTGCTGGTGCTGCTGCTGTGGATACCGCTGCGCCAGCGCCCCGGGCTCGGCACGGTGTCGAACGTGCTGGTCATCGGCACCGCGATGGACCTCACCCTCGCCGTCGTCCCGGCCGTGCACGCCCCGGCCGCGCGGATCCCGCTCATGCTGGGCGCGGTGGTGCTCAACGGGGCGGCGACGGGCCTCTACCTCGCCGCCGGGTTCGGCCCCGGGCCGCGCGACGGGCTGATGACCGGGCTGCACCGCGTCACGGGCCGGTCCCTGCGCGCGGTGCGGACGGGGATCGAGCTGCTGGTCCTGGGGGCCGGCGTGCTGCTGGGCGGCACGGCCGGGGTGGGGACCGCGGTCTACGCGCTGGCGATCGGTCCGCTGACCCAGAAGTTCCTGAACGTGTTCGCGATCAGGGACGCGGAATCCGGAATGGATTTCGATGACCGGCGAAGGCGGGGTATTCTACGCCCTTGGTCCCGCCGGATGGACCGTTACCCCGAGCCATCCTGTGCGGACGCCGGGTGACATCTCCTGTCAGATGTGACAAACCGGACGCCGGTGGGTACTAATCGGAGCGGTACGACGGACGACGCATGACCTGCAACGGGAATCTTCACCGCCGACCGGACGTTGACCAGAGCGATGATGACAGCGACACCTGTCCTGTGGGCGACCAGCCCGGGAGGCACGATTCATGAGTGAGCGAGCTCTACGCGGCACGCGGCTCGTGGTGACCAGCTACGAGACGGACCGCGGTATCGACCTCGCGCCGCGTCAGGCGGTGGAGTACGCATGCCGGAACGGGCATCGGTTCGAGATGCCGTTCTCGGTCGAGGCCGAGATCCCGCCGGAATGGGAGTGCAAGGTATGCGGCTCCCAGGCCCTGTTGGTGGACGGCGAGGGCCCGGAGGAGAAGAAGGGCAAGCCCGCGCGCACGCACTGGGACATGCTCATGGAGCGCCGTACCCGTGAGGAGCTCGAGGAGGTGCTGGCCGAGCGGCTGGCCGTCCTGCGCTCCGGGGCCATGAACATCGCGGTGCATCCGCGCGACAGCCGGAAGACGGCGTAGCGGAGCGTCAACGACGAATGACGAATGAGGGCTCGGGTCACCTCGCGTGACCCGGTCCCTCTTTTGTTGTTTCCGGTGCCCGCGCGCCTGTCAGGGGCGCTCGTCGTCGTCCTCGCGGACGACCTCGCCGCGCACGACGCGGCCGTCCGGGCGGTCGGCCCGCATCCGCTGCCGCGCCGCCCTGGCCTCGTCGAACGCCACGCCGAACGGTCCGGAGCGCCGCCGGACGTAGCGCGCGCCCGCGCCGCGCAGCACCGCCGCCGTGGGCGGGAAGACACAGAGCAGCCCGAGCACGTCCGAGGCGAGGCCGGGCAGCATCAGCAGCAGCCCGCCCAGCATGGTCAGCCCGTCGCCGCCGCCCCGCGCCCGCGGCTCGACCGCGCCCGGGTCACCGGTCCGCAGGCCCTCGCTCAGCCGCCGCCAGGCACGCCGCCCGGCCCGCTTGACCACCGCGGCGCCCAGCACGAAGGCCGCCACCAGCAGCACGAAGACCGTCCCGCCGCCCGCGGCCTGCCCGACCGTGATCAGCAGCCAGATCTCCAGCAGCGCCCAGCCCGCCACCGCCAGGGGCAGCAGGGCGAGGGGGCCGCGCCCGCGGGGTGACCGCCGGAGCCGGGAGGGGTGAGCACCGCTCGTCATGCCTCAAGTGTGCCTGGTGCCGGTGAGTTTTCCGAAGCGGGCGGCCAGCCCCCAGGCGGTGACCCGCCACAGCGCCTCGACCACGATGTCCCGGCTCATCTTGGAGTCGCCGTGCTCCCGCTCCACGAAGGTGATGGGCACCTCCGCGACCCGGTGGCCGGCCCGGATCACACGGTGCAGCAGGTCCACCTGGAAGCAGTACCCCTTCGAGGCCACGTCCGTCAGCAGCTCGCTGTCCAGCACATGGCCGCGGAAGGCGCGGAACCCGCCGGTGACGTCGCGCACGGGCAGCCCCAGCAGCAGCCGGGAGTACGCGCTGCCGCCGCGCGAGAGCAGCTCGCGGTACCGGGGCCAGTTGACGATCCGGCCGCCGGGGACCCAGCGGGAGCCGAGCACGAGGTCGGCGTCGTCCAGTGCGGCGAGCAGCCGGGGCAGCTCCTCGGGCCGGTGGGAGCCGTCGCCGTCCATCTCCACCAGCACGTCGTAGCCGCGGGCCAGGCCCCAGCGGAAGCCGGCCACGTAGGCGGCGCCGAGGCCCTCCTTGCCGGGCCGGTGCAGCACGTACACGTGGTCGTCGGCCTCGGCGATCTCGTCGGCGATCTTGCCGGTGCCGTCGGGGCTGTTGTCGTCGGCCACGAGGACGTCGCAGTCCGGGACGGCGGCGCGCAGCCGTCCGATCAGCGGGGGCACGTTGTCGGCCTCGTTGTAGGTGGGGACGATCACCAGGACTCTCATGCGGCGGCCCTTCCGCGCTCTCCGCGCTCCGCGCGCCCGCGCCGCGGCGCCCGGCGGTCGCGGCGGTCCCGGACGGCGATCCCGGCCCAGGCCAGCAGGCCGAGCCCGGCCAGTGCCCACTCCGGCGCGGCGCCCACGCGGTCCGCGACGGTCCGGCCGTCCCGCAGCGGCAGCTCGGCGGTCAGGACGTCCCGGGTGAACTCCTCGGTCTGCTGCTCGATGTCGCCGTCCGGGGCGACGACGGCGCTGATGCCGCTGGTCGCGGCCGTGACGACGGCCCGGCCGTGCTCGACGGCACGCAGCCGGGACATGGCGAGCTGCTGCTCGGGCTGGCCGGTGCGGCCGTAGGTGGCGTTGTTGGTCTGCACGATCAGCGCGCGGGCGCCGTCGTTGACGGTGTCCCGCATGATGCCGTCGTAGGCGACCTCGAAGCAGATGACGTCGCCGAGCCGGGCCGGGCCGATGTCCAGGACGCCGGTGCCCTCGCCGGGCGAGAAGTCGCGCGGCACCCGCTCCAGACGGCTGATCACCTGGCCGAGCTGCTCGCGGAAGGGCACGTACTCACCGAACGGCACCGGGTGCTGCTTGGTGTACGAGTCGCCGGGGCCGGTCTCGGGGTCCCAGACGATGCCCTGGTTCTCCACGTAGCCCTCCTTGGTGGGGTGGTCCACCACCGCGCCGACCAGGATCGGCACGCCGACGGCGGCCACCGCGCGCTCGATCGCGGCGCGCGCCTCGCCGTCGCGGAAGGGGTCGAGGTCCGAGGAGTTCTCCGGCCAGATCACGATGTCGGGGCGCTCGACGCGGCCCGCGTCGATGTCCTCGGCCAGTTCCAGGGTCGCGTCGACGTGGTTGTCGAGGATCATCATCGGGCGGCCGAGGAAGTCCATGCCGGGCTGCTGCACGTTGCCCTGGACCACGGCGATGGACACCGTGTCGTCGGCGGCGGTCGGCACCGGTACGGCGTACCCGGCCGCCGTGACGGCGGCGGCCAGGCCCACCGCGCCGACGGCGGGCAGGACGGCGCGGGCGGTGGCGGAACGTCCCTCCCGGGCGGCGCGGACGGCGGCGGCCGACCGGAGCGCGGCCCCGGCCAGCAGGGCGCCGGTCAGCGCCACGGCGAAGGTCACCAGCGGCGCGCCGCCGAGCGCGGCCAGCGGGGTGAACGGCGTGTCGGTGTTGGCGAAGGCCAGGCGTCCCCAGGGGAATCCGCCGAACGGGACCCGGTCCCTGGCCCACTCCTGGGCGACCCACAGGCACGCCGCCCACAGCGGCCGGCCCGGCAGCCGCGAGGTGACGGCCAGCCCGGCGCCCAGCGGCGCGAAGAACAGCGCCTCCACCAGGGACAGGCCCACGACCGCGTCCCAGCCGATGACGTGCAGCCACTTCAGCAGCCCGACGAAGAACGGCAGCCCCAGCGCGAGGCCCAGCCAGGCGCCCTGCCGCGCGGTCCGGCCGCGGGTGAGCACGGAGAGCGCGGCGACCGAGACCAGCGACAGCGGCCACAGGTCGTAGGGCGGGAAGGCGGCGACCAGGGCGAGCCCGGCGACCGCGGCGGCCAGGCCCGCGCGCCAGTGCCGCCGCGCGCCGGCCGCCGCGCGGCGCAGCCGGCCGGGGCGGCGGCCGGCGGGCGGGGCGGG